>JAPUIR010000232.1 GCA_027296805.1 Chloroflexota bacterium
GCGCCGCGCAGACGGAACTCCCGCTGTTGGGCCGTCGCCAGCTCGATCTCGCCGCCGGCCAACTGGGGCGAACTGGGCACCAGCGAGAGTCCCGGCACCTGGGTGCTGCGCACGCAGGACCGGATCGATACTCGCTCGGCAAAAACGTCGTAGATCGAGGCCGCCGCGCCGGGAGTCTCACCAAGATTGCTGGTGGCGTTGCTCTGCGGATCGCAGTCGATGAGCAAGACGCGGCGTTGCGCTCGGGCGAGCGCGGCGGAGAGGTTGACCGCCGTCGTCGTCTTGCCGACGCCCCCCTTTTGGTTGGCAATCGCCAGGACTGGCACTAGGGACTCCGGAGCCGACCCCTGCTACTCCGCCTCACGGTACACAATGACGACCCGCCGTGCATCGCCACTGCCTTCAGACTCAGTCTCCACGTCGTCCTCTTCCGAAAGCGCCAAATGGACGATGCGACGCTCCGCGGGAGACATGGGCTCCAGCTCTTGAGGCTCGTGGCTGCTGCGTGCTTCGGCTGCCGCACTCGTCGCGAGGTTGTTGAGTTCCTCTTCGCGCCGTCGTTTATAGCCGTCGACATCCACCGTGATCGGGTGCTCACCATCGAGAGAGCGCGACAGAATCACGTTCACGATGTACTGCAAAGCAGCGACGCTTTCGCCACCCTCGCCCACGAGCATGCTCAGATCGTCGCCGTCTTCCAGCGCTGTCACGTCCACCACGGCCCTGGCGTGGTCGAGGCCATCCATGGGCGTCTCCGGTGCCCGCGACGAGACCGCCACGCGCACACCTGTGAGTCGCAGTAGGTCTGTCACCAGATTGACCGCGAAAACCGTGGGATCTTCCTCGGGCTCGAAGTCCGGGTCCGCGAGAAGGTCAAACGCCTCCATCTGAATCGGCGGCAACGGGAACGATGGTCGCTCGGGACGCGGTTCGCGCCGCCGACCACGCCGCCGGTCGCGGCCACCGCGATCGCCCCGATCCTCGCGCCCGCGCTCTTCACGCGGCTCCCGTTCTTCACGCGGCTCCCGCTCTTGGCGCGGCTCCCGCTCTTGGCGTGGCTCCCGCTCTTGGCGCGGCTCCCGATCCTCGGTCCGAGCAAGTGCGTCTGTCTCCGGGCGGCGCTCCGCCCGCTCTCCCCGGCCGCCGCGACGGCCCCGGCCCCCCCGCCGTCCGCGTCTGCGCGGACCTTGGTTGGTCTGCTCCATCTCGCTCGCCTCTTCGGAATCCGCGTAATCATCGATGCGCGGCAGGGGACTGCTCGCGGAGGACCCGGCGTCGGCGCGCGCGCCTCCCCGCGGACTCACGCGCACCAGGGCGGTGGTGGCCCCGATGCCGAAGATGCCTGCGCGCCCTTCCTCCAGAACGCGCACCTCTACCTGCGATCGGGTGAGCTTGAGCTGGTTCAGCCCCCGCTGGACGGCCTCATCGACCGTCTTGCCCCGAATCTCGACTCCGTCAGGTTTCGCTTGTGTCATGGCTGCTTTCCGTCCCTTCTCGACGCGCCGCGCCGGAGCGCGAACCGCGCCGCCGTCGGCGTCGACGGCGGATTGGCTGGGTGGGGGGTTTGTCGGGCTCACTGGCGGCCGCGGCAGCGGGCTCTGGCAGCGCCCGGCTCGTGTCGGACAGGGCGATGGTTTCCATCGAGAGGAGCCAGCTCATCGTTAGCTTGGGCCGCCCGTAGTACAGATATTGCGTGACGATGGAAAAGAGGCTGGTCACGACCCAGTAGAGCCCCAGCCCGGCGGGGACCGTAATCGTGAACCAGCCGAAGAGGATCGGCATCATCCACAGCATCGTGCGATTCATTGAAGCAGAGCGATCGTTCGTCGCCGCCGCCCGCGGGGTCAGCTTCTGCTGGAAAAAGGTGGCGATCGCCACGATGAACGCGAGCGGGATGGACGGGGTGCCCAGATCGAGCAGGAGGAAGTTGCTGGCGAGCGGCACCGCTTCCGTGATGAAATCCCAGTTGTAGAGACGGTCCGAGAGGCCCAGCAGGGCTTCCGGGGACGTCCCGACGGTACGCCGGATCACCTGGAAGAGCGCGATCCAGATCGGGAGCTGAATCAACATCGGCACGACGCAGCCCAGCGGGTTGAAGCCGACCTCTTTGTACAGCTTCATCATCTCTTCTTGGCGACGCCGCGGATCCTTGTACTTCTTCTGCAGCTCTGTCAGACGCGGCTGCATCTCCTGCATCTTCCGCGTGGTGCGGAGAGTTCGCAGCGTCAGGGGGTAGGTGGCGAAACGGATCACCAGCGTGAAGGCGATGATGCCCAGACCGAAGCTGTCGAACAGCCCGTTCGTCAGCACGATGATCGCGTTCGTCATCGGACCGAGCATGATGTCGTTCCAGATGAAATCGATCACGATGGCGTGCTTTCCATCAACCCACTCACTCCGCGCCTACGTCCCGAGCACCTGGACGGGGAAGACCGGCTGCACCGTCTGCGCGTCGAGCAGCACCTCGAACAGGTCGCCGTCGTCGTTGTTGATCAGAATCCGGCCTGCGATCAGCACCGGATCCGCAAGGACGTCGTCATCAATGGGGGTCACGGTGACCCAAAGAGAGAGCCCGGTGGCGGGCTCGAGGGCGTGCACCGTCCCGTTCTTCGCGACCACCAACAGCGCGCCGTCCACCAGGAGCGGGCGGGCCCGGATCTCGTCCTCCGCGTCGTAGGGTGCGGCCCAGATGGGCAAGCCATTGCCGCGGTCCCAGGCCCAGACCTTGCCCGAGAGATCCGCGCCATACACGACGTCATCCACGATCAGCGCTGTGGCCCAGATCCAGTTCCCACTGGGCGCCGACCACACGGCCAGACCCGTCTCGACGTCGATCGCGTACATGTTCTGGTCGAACGACCCCACGTACGCGACCCCATCCTCGACCACGACGTTGGCCGCGACGCTGGAATCGGTATCGCTGAACTCCCAGGCCAGACGTGACGCCCCGGCGTCGGGGGCGGTCCGGATCGCATAGAGGTGACCATCCATCGAGGGCACCACGATCAACCGTCCGAACGTCTCGCTGTCGGCAAGCGCTGGCGTGCCCCAGATCTCGCCTCCGAAAGCGTCGTAGGTCCAGATCGCCACCTCGGGCTGGTTCACATCGACGGCGTACAGGTGCTTGTCCGTTGTGCTGATATAGGCGATCGAACCGTCAACCAAGATCCCGGCGATGATGCTGCTCTCGGTGTCGAAGATCATGCGGGCGCTGGTGCCGTCGGCCCGGATCGCGTAGACGACGCCGTCCTCCTCGCTTCCTACGAGAAACTCCTCGGGAGGTGAGCCTACGGGCGTCGGCGGTCCGTAGAACGCCTCCGCGTTCACCTCATCGCCCAGACCGGGGAATAGATTCTCCTCGCCAGGGAACCGCCAGATCTCCTCGAGTCCGTCGATGTCGATGGCGGAGATCTCGTCGTCGCCGTTGCGGACGAGGACCACGGTCGTCTCGCCGTTCGGCAGCTCGACTGGTGGCGCCCAACCCGTCGTCCCGGTCACGCC
>JAPUIR010000233.1 GCA_027296805.1 Chloroflexota bacterium
TTCCTCCAGACTTACCTAGTTCAGTACCCCGGCAAGTACTTCACCGGCGACGGCGCCTACCGCGACAAAGACGGCTACTACTGGGTCACCGGTCGCGTGGACGACGTGCTCAACGTCGCCGGCCACATCCTCGGCACCGCCGAAATCGAAGGCGCCCTCGTGGGCCATGAGGCCGTGGCGGAAGCCGCCGTCGTGGGCTACCCCCACGACCTCAAGGGCCAGGGCGTCTACGCCTACGTCGTTCTCAAAGTCGGTCACGAGGCCTCCGCCGATCTCGCCAAAGCTCTGCGCCTGGAAGTGCGCAAGGAGATCAGCCCCATCGCGACACCGGATCGCATCCAGTTCGTCGACGGGCTGCCCAAGACCCGCTCCGGCAAGATCATGCGCCGCATCCTGCGCAAGGTCGCCGAGGGCGAACCGGACAAGGTCGGCGACGTCTCGACGCTCGCCGACCCGGCCGTGGTCGAAGCGATCGTGCGGGGCGCGGACGCGGCGGAGTAGGTGAACAGCGGTTTCGGATACCGCCCTCTCACGCCGCCTCGCGGTACACTCAGAGACCGGGTAAGGGAACAAAGAGGCTGGCAGATGGACCCCGTCCTCATCGCTGGAATCGTGCTGATCGCGCTGCTCGTCGGCGTTTCAGTCCTGCAGCGCGTGTTCGCGGGCCGGCAGGCCGCCGTCGAGCGTGCACTGCCCAACGTCCCGGCGCTCGCCGCGCTGGCGCTCAGCGAAACGGAATACCCCGCCGGCTACTCCATCCACTACCGCGGTCCGGTCACCAACGACCGCCTCGCCCACGATTCCGACGACGAGGACGCCACCTTCGCCGAGGTCGACTCCGCGGGCCGCGTCATCGGCTACCGCCAGGCCTTTCGCGACCCCCGCTCCTTTGGCGAGATCCGGGACGTCCTGCTCAACCTGACGCTGCGCCGTTCGGCCCAGCAAAAGCAGATCGACATCGAGATCGTGCTCTTCGAGGACCATGAAGGCGCGCGCGAAGGCATCGATGAGGATCTCCCCCCCAATCCCAACCTGGACGACGACGGCAACTCTCTGGAAGTCAGCAACGTCGATGGCCACGGCCTCGACTTCGCCGCCTCCGTCCGGCAGTGGTCGCGCAAATCGCCGGAGGGCCGCGAACTTCAGCGCAAAGTCGAAGTCCGCTGGCAGGAGGGCCGTCTAGGCTGCTTCGTCACCGTCGACAGCGAGCCCCCCGGCGCGATCGAACCCGACACCGCATTCCAGCTCGCCCGCCGCGTCCACGAGCGGGCCGCCGCCAGCGAACTCCGCGCCGAAGCCTTGCCGGCTTAGACATGCCGGCTTCGACAGGCCGGCTCCCGCGGAAGGCTCCCTGGAAGGACAACCCATGGCGACCTACACCCAATCCGATCTCGACGCGCTCCTGACCAAGATGGCCTCCGAACGGGCCACGCTGCTCGACGCTGCCCGCGCCCTCAGTCCGCAGGACGCCGACTCTGTGCCCGCCAACGCCGAGGGCGAGGAGCAATGGACCGCCAAGGAACAGCTCGCGCATCTCTGGGAGATGGAGCGCTCCTACATCGCCTGGTGCCGCGCCGCTCTCGACGAGGACGGCGTCGACCTCACCAATGTCCGCGGAGACGACGTCCCAATCCCCATCGAAGACGCCCCGCATCACCCAGTCGCGGAGCTCGTCGACGCCCTCGTGCAGGAGCGCGCGGGCACGGTCGACTTCATCAGCGGCCTCTCGCTGGCCGACTTTCAGCGCACCGCCGTCAGCCCCGCGTTCGGCGAACTCACCGTCATGCAGTGGCTCCGCTCCTTCTACCGCCACGACCGTCAACACGGCGCTCAGATTCAGGGCCGCCAGTCCGACTATCAGCCCAACTTCACGGGTAAGGAGCCCAACCAGCGCCAGACGCGCATCGACGTGGTCGCCGCCCGCCATCGCCGCGAGTAGCTGGACGGCCAACGCACCCGGCCCAATGCCTGTCGCGGCACAGCGGGCGCTTGTATGCGGGCGCGGGCGCGTGTCAACATCCAAGCACGACTCGCGCGCCCACGCGGCGCGGCTGGACGCGGATGCGCTCACACGACCCTGATCCCGGCAACCTCTGGCTCGCGCGCATGCTCTGGGACTCCGGTGCCGTGCGGTTCGGCGAGTTCAGCATTGGCACCACCGCCAAATCGCCCATCTACGTCAACGTCAGGCGACTGATCGGCAACCCCCGCGCACTACGGCGGGTCGGCGAATTGATCGGCGAGGAGACCCGTACCCTGGCCGGCATGCTGCGCCCCACGATCGCCCCCTTCGAGCTTGTCGCCGGCGTCCCCATGGGCGGCCTCCACATCGCGACGGCCTACTCGCTCGTCGCCGACATCCCCATGATCTATCCCCACCCCCGCCACCGGGAACACGAACTCTACCCCGAGATCGAGGGCACCTACTACCCCGGACAGACCGTCCTCCTGATCGACGATCTGATCACCGGTGGCAGCAGCATCGTCCAGACCGCCGAGGTCCTGCGCGACGCGGGCATGGCCATCCACAACGCCGTCGCCCTGCTCGACCGTCAAGCGGGCGGCACCGTGCGCCTGGCCGCGGAGGGTATCCGGCTTCAGCCCCTGCTCAAGCTCGAGACCCTCGTCAACTACCTCGTCTCCAAGGAGTTGATCACCCAGGCGCAATACGCCCAATGCCTGACCTACATGGATCGGACCGAAGGAGGCTAAGCGCCACGAAGGAAGCTTCGGGAGAAACAGGTTGCGGGCGGGGCAGGAGCTACAGGAGGCGTCGAATCGGCTTGCGACCGGGCCGCG
>JAPUIR010000234.1 GCA_027296805.1 Chloroflexota bacterium
AGGCCGGGAGGCGGATGGGGTAGCCGGCGCCAAGTCACCCGACTCCATCCCCAGCACCCGCCCGTCCGCCCTCCAGGCTACGGAGAACCACCAGAAGCCGTGGTGTGGAGTAGGGCAACCTGGCTGCTTCGAAGGGTTTTAGGCCGCGATCAAGCTGACCGAGATGGTGAAGGGAAGCGTGGTCTTACTCACCACTGGACGAACATCGGCATGATCACGTGTACGTAGTCCTCCCGACCCACCGGCCGGAAGACCCCCGGATTCGACGGACCCGTCGACTCCAGCGCCAGCTGCCCCCCACCCAGCACCTGCAACACGTCCTGCAAGTAGCGGCTGTTGAACGCGATCCGCGCCTCTTCCCCGTCCACCGAGGCGTCCATCTCCCCCTGATGCTCCCCCTGCTCCTCGGCCCGTGCCGAGAGCGTCAGCTTGCCCGGCTCCCCGTTCCCCGGCGACATCACCAACCGCACAATCCCGCTGCCGTCCCGCGCGAACACCGCCGCCGTTCGCACCTCCCGCAGAAACTCCGCCGCATCCACCGTCGCCCGGGTCTGATACTCCGACGGAATCAACTGGGTGTACGACGGGAACGTCCCCTGAATCAGTTGGGCGGTCAACTCCACATCGCTCAAGCGGAAGAGGACCTGACTCCGGGTGCTGTTCACCTGCAATGTGACCGGCTCCTCCTGATCCGCCAGGAGCCGCCCCAACTCCACCAGCGCCCGTCCCGGCACGATGATCTCCAACACGTCGCTCGGCGCCTCCGCGATATCCATCGTGTACACGGCCAGCCGCAGCCCGTCCGACGCCGCCATCGTGATCTGGCCCTCTTCGATCTTCAGATCGACGCCCGTCAGCACCGGCCGGCTCTCGTCCGTCGCCGCCACCAGCACCGTGTGCTCGATCGCCTCGCGCAGCGCCGCCGGCTCCAGCCGGATCGTCTCGCCGGAGTCGATCGTGGGAATGGGCGGGAAGTCTTCCGCGTCCATCCCGCTGATCGTCGCATCGTTTCGCGCCGCCACGATCTGCACCTGCTTCGAACGCGGCGCAACCGTCAACGCCACCTCCACTGTCGGCAAGGACGCGATGAACTCGGTCAGCAACCGCGCCGGAATCGTGATCGCCCCCTCGTCTTCCACCGCCGCCGAGACCCAGGCCGTGATCGCGATCTCCAGATTGGTCGCCGCCAGCTTCAGGCGGCCACCATCCGTCGCCAGATAGATATGCGAGGTCTGCGGAAGTGTGCTCCGCGTCGCAACCGCTCGGCCGACCGTATTGAGGCCCCGCTGGAGGTCCTCTTGCTGGGTGGTGAGTTTCACCCGAGCCCCTCTCCCCGTCAATTGCTCATCTGGCTATCCAGATGCGCGTTCAGTGTACCCGAAATCCCTCCGAACCTAGCCGCCCGACGCCAGAACAGCCCACGCGGTGACAGAAGGCGGTGGATAAGCCGTGGATAAGTCGAATTACCGTCGCCCCGCGGTGGTGCGTAACGACGCAAACGCGTGCGTCGCCGCCACGATCGTCTCCTCGATCGCCGCCTCATCGTGCGCCGCCGAAACGAACATCGCCTCGAATTGCGCCGGCGCAAGATTCACTCCCCCGTCCAGCATCGCGTGAAAGTACTGCCCGTACCTCGACGTATCCGACGCCGCCGCTGATACGTAGTCCGTCGGCGCCGTCTCGCGAAAGAACGCGGTCTGGATCGATCCCACCCGGGAGACCACGCACGGGATCTCCGCCTGGCCGGCCGCGTCCCGCAGACCCTCCGCCAGACGCGCCGCGCGCGCGTCGAGCGACTCGTAGAAGCCCGGCTCAGCCAGCGCATCCAGCGTCACGATGCCTGCGGTCATCGCCAGCGGATTCCCGGACAACGTGCCGGCCTGATACACCGGTCCCGAAGGTGCCAAGAACTCCATGATCGATTCCGGCCCGCCCAACGCGCCCACCGGCAGCCCCCCGCCGATCACCTTGCCCAAACAGGTCAGGTCCGGCATCACCCCGTAGAGCGTTTGTGCGCCACCCCGCGCGACGCGGAAGCCGCTGATCACCTCGTCGAAGATCAGCAGGGCGCCCGCCTCGCTCGTGAGAGTCCGTAGCGCTTGCAGGTAGCCCTCCGCCGGCGCGATCACGCCCATGTTGGCCGCCACCGGCTCCACGATGATCGCGGCGAGATCGTCGCCGTGACGCTCGACGACCTGCCGCACGGCATCCACGTCGTTGAACGGCGCGACCAGCGTCTCCGCCGCGTACGACGCCGGCACCCCCGCCGAGTCTGGCAGCGCCAAGGTGGCGACGCCAGAACCGGCCTTCGCAAGCAACCCGTCCGAATGCCCGTGGTAGCAACCGGCGAACTTCAGCACCTTGTTCCGACCGGTGTAGCCGCGCGCCAGCCGGATCGCCGTCATGGTCGCCTCCGTTCCGGAGCTCACGAACCGCACCTTCTCGATCGACGGCACCGCCGCCACCACCCGTTCGGCCAGCGCCGTCTCCAGCTCCGTGGGCGCTCCGAACGCCGTCCCCTTGCGCGCCGCCAACTCCAACGCCCTCACCACCGCCGCGGGCGCATGCCCCAGGATCAGCGGCCCGTAGGCGCAGACGTAGTCCACATAGCGATTGCCGTCCAGATCGACTAGGTACGCGCCCTCGCCCCGATCGATCACGGGGGGCTCCCCACCCACTGCCTTGAAGGCCCGGACTGGGCTGTCCACGCCCCCGGGCAGGACACGCAGCGCCGCGGCGAACGCGACCTCCGAACGGGACCGGTCAGGCATGGTTCTCTCCCGCCAGAATCGCCAGGAGACCGCGCAGGTCCGGGAAGGTCCAGGACGGCTCCGTCTTCAGCAGTTGATCGCGCCGCTCATCGTCGTAGCGACGCACCCAATAGGTCAGCATCCCCGCGTGTGTCGCGCCCGTCACGTCCGCGTAGGGGCTGTCGCCCACGTAGATGATCTGCGACGGCGCCAGCTCCAGCCGCTCCGTGATCGCATCGAAGAACGGCCGCCGCGGCTTATACGAACGCACCTCCTCCGACGAGATCACGTAGTCGCTCGTGATCCCCCGCCGCTCGAGAGCGGGACGCAGATGCACATCGTCCGCGTTGCTCGCCACCACGACGGTCACGTCCCGCTCGCGCAACCCCGTCAGCACGTCCTGCACCTCCGGGTACGCGTCCGCCTCAGCCAACAAGTCGAACAGGTGCTGGAACGCCTCGACCGGCGCAATCGACTCAATCGCCGCCTTCGAGAACGCGTGCTCGAAGAAACGCGGCCAGGTCTGTGCCATCCGGTAGAAGGCGGGCTCCGGTCCATCGAGCGAACCTTCCGGATCGCGCCCGTGTGCCCGGCTGTGCTCCCGCGACGCGTCCATCCAGTGCTTCCAGACCGACTCGCCATCGACGTGCGCGACGCCCCGCTGCGTCAGGAACTCCTGCAGCGCCGGACCGAAAGAGCGCTCCTCGAAATCGAGGAGCGTCCCGTAGCAGTCGAACGCGACCGCCCGGATCTGGGAAACATCGGGCTGCGTCAGCGGGGGCGCTGGAGCCACCGAGCCATCTCCTTCGCGTGGTAGGTCAAAATCAAATCCGCGCCCGCGCGCTTGATCCCCAGCAGCGTTTCGGTCACCACCCGCTCCTCGTCCAGCCAGCCCTGCTGCACGGCGGCCTTCAGCATGGCGTACTCGCCGCTCACGTTGTAGGCCGCCAGCGGCAGATCGAAGCGATCTCGCGCTTGCCGCACCACGTCCAAGTAGGCCAGGGCGGGCTTGATCATGATCAGGTCCGCGCCCTCTTCCACGTCCAGCGCGATCTCCTGCAACGCCTCCCGCGCGTTGGCGGGGTCCATCTGATAGCCACGACGATCCCCCATCGCCGGGGCCGAGTCCGCCGCCTCACGGAACGGTCCGTAGTAGGCCGACGCGAACTTCGCAGCGTAGGCCAGGATCGCCGTGTCGATCCATCCGCTCGCGTCCAGCGCGGCGCGGATTGCGCCCACCCGCCCGTCCATCATGTCGCTCGGCGCCACGATATCGGCCCCGGCCTCCGCGTGTGAAAGCGCCTGCCCCACCAACAACTCCACCGACTCGTCGTTCAGCACATGCCCTTGATCGTCGAGCACGCCGCAGTGCCCGTGATCGGTGTACTCGCAGAGGCAGACGTCCGTGATCACGATCAGGTCCGGGTCGGCGTCCTTCAACACCCGCACCGCGGTCTGCACGACGCCGGCCGGGTCGGAGCCGCTTGACCCCACCGCATCCTTCGACCCTGGCAAGCCGAAGAGCAGTACCGCCGGGACTTGCAGCGAGCGCAACTCGCGAGCCTCTGCCGCGAGTTGGTCCACCGAAAGGTGGTACTGCCCCGGCATCGAACTGATCTCCTCGCGCACATCCTGCCCCGTCACCACGAACATCGGATAGATGAAGTCCGCGGGATGCAGGTGTGTCTCGCGCACCATGTCGCGCAGCGCCTCCGAGCGGCGCAAGCGGCGCATCCGTCGAGTGAGATGGAGGTCCGTAGCTCGTTCAGTCTCCAGCATGGACGGGCGCTCCTTCCGGCGACTGCCGCAGTTGCTCCTGCAAGGCGTCGATCATGCCTTCGATGGTGTGAATCTCGCTCACCAGCGCTACCTCCAGGCCCGCCGCGCGGGCCGTCTCCGCCGTAATCGGTCCGATGCAGACGATCCGCACCCCGCGCAGCAGCTCCCTGCCGCCCAGCAGTTCGATACAGCCCCGCACGGTCGACGAGGACGAGAACGTCGCGATCTCTACCGTGCCCTCCCGCAGCCGACGCACGATCTCAGAGTCGGCCTGCGCCGGCCGCCGCGCGATGTAGAGCGGGACGTCGTCCACCAGCGCGCCACGTGCGCCGAGCCCGTCCGGCAGGACGGCGCGGGAATCGGCGGCCCGCGCCAGCAACACACGCTTGCCCTGCAACTCTTCCCCGGCCAGCGCCTCCAACAAGGACTCCGCCACGAAGCGCTCTGGCACGACGTCGGCCCGCAGGCCGTGCGTCGCCAGTGCGCGCGCCGTCTCCGCTCCGATCGCCGCGATTCGCGTCCCAACGAACGCCCGGGCGTCGAGACCCGCCTCCGCCAGGAAGTGAAACCACTCTGCCACACCGTTCGTGCTGGTGAACACACACCAGTCGTAGCTACCGTGCGCCAGTCGAGCGACCGCCGCACGCACCGGCACGGGATCGACAGGCGCGATCTCGATCGTGGGGAACTC
>JAPUIR010000235.1 GCA_027296805.1 Chloroflexota bacterium
AGCAGCTGGGCTTTCTCGGCGAGCTCAGGGCTGTAAGCGGCGAGTTCTCGGTTGATCAGCTGGTAGTCCGCGACCGGATCCGCCGCGGTGCCGTCGACGAGGTGGATCAGGAGCCGGGTACGCGAGGTGTGGCGCAGGAATTCGTGGCCCAGCCCGGCACCCTCGGACGCCCCCTCGATCAGGCCGGGGAGATCGGCCACCACGATCTCCTGCCAGCCCACGTACACAACGCCGATGTGGGGCTCCAGCGTCGTGAACGGGTAGGCCGCCACGCGGGGACGCGCCGCGGTGAGCTGGGCCAGCAGTGTGGACTTCCCGGCGTTGGGGAGCCCCACGATGCCGACGTCGGCAATGAGGCGCAGCTCAAGCCGAAACTTGGCGGCCTCCCCCGCCTGCCCCTGCTGCGCGACTCGCGGAGCGCGGTTCGTGGAGCTCTTGAAGAACGTGTTGCCGTGCCCGCCGCGTCCGCCGCGCGCGACGACCGCGCCCGTTCCGTCCTCCGCCAGGTCAGCGATGATGCCACCGTCCGAGCCATCAGCCTTAAGCCGCGTAATGATCGTTCCGATCGGCATCTCGAGGATGAGGTCCTCGCCATCGCGCCCACGCCGATTGGCGGTATCGCCCGGCTGACCCTTACCGGCACGCAGCATCTGTTGGCGGCGGAACCGGGCCAGTGTGTTGAGTTGCCCATTGGCCAACGCCACGACATGGCCACCCCGCCCACCCTGGCCCCCGTCAGGCCCCCCCTTCGGTTCGAACTTCTCGCGTCGAAACGAGACCGCCCCCTTGCCGCCTGCGCCTGCCCGCGCCTCGATGATGACTTGATCGATCATGAAACGATTCTAGTGCGGCTCGCCATCCCTCCACCGCCTCCGAGTGCTGTGATTAGTATGGCGGGATTCAGAAGAGATCGTCGTCGTCGTCGTAGGGCGGTGGAGAGGCAGGATTGTGTGGATTACGGGCTTGTACTCGAAGCGAGGCGACCGATTATCGTCCACCGATGTTTGGGGAGAGATGCACGGTTGTTGGGGGTATTGCTGCATGTGCAGCTTGGCGCGCGGAGCTGCCCGCGGTTATCTCGCTAACCTTCATGGTCAGCAAGAAGTTATCCACAGAGGGCCGTACTTCTCCACAGGGGTAGTGGGGGTTATCCACCGCGATCAGTGCGCGGCGATAGCGGCACGGATCTCCAACAGGTCGCGGCGGACGTCGGCGTCTTCCTCAAGCAGTTTCTCGATGCGGCGGAACCCGTGCAGGACGGTCGTATGGTCACGCCCGCCCAGGAGGCGTCCGATCTGGGCGTAGGACTGGTGAGCGAGATCGCGCAGGAGGTACATCGAAAGGTGGCGGGCGTAGGCCACCTGCTTCTCGCGCCGCTTGCTGGTGATGGCGTCGACGGGGATGTTGGTCACGTGCGCCACGGCGTCGAGGATGACGGACGGCATGGGTACGGAAGCGCGTGGCGTGGAGGTGATGGCCTTCAGGGCCTCCGCCGCCAGTTCACGAGTGATCGGTTGGCGGTAGAGCCGGCCCAGCGCGGCGATGCGGTTCAGGGCGCCTTCGAGCTGCCGGATGTTGTCCTGCACCCGATGGGCGGTGAGGAGCAGGACCTCCTCGGGCACATCGATGCCCTCGCGCTCCGCCTTGGCGCGGAGGATGGCGAGGCGCGTCTCCACGTCGGGCGGGGCGATATCGACGATCAGGCCCCACTCAAAGCGGGAGCGCAGGCGCTCCTCGAGCAGCGTGAGGAGCTTGGGGGAGACGTCGCTGGTCATGACGATCTGGTTGCCGCGCTGGAAGAGGGCGTCGAAGGTGTGGAAGAACTCTTCCTGGGTCTGCTCGCCGCGGCTGATGAACTGGATGTCGTCGATGATGAGGACGTCCACGTTGCGGTACTTCTCGCGGAACTGCTCCATCGTGCGATCGCGCACGGCCGTCACGAACTCGTTCGTGAAGGTTTCGGCGGAGAGGTAGATGGTGGTGCCGCGCGGCGCCGTCACGTGCGCGATCGCCTGCAGCAGGTGCGTCTTGCCCAGGCCAACGCCGCCGTAGATGTAGATCGGGTTATAGGCCTCGCCGGGATGCTCAGCGACGGCGAGCGCGGCGGCATGGGCGAGACGGTTGCTGCGGCCCACGACGAACGTATCGAAGGTGTAGTGCGGCGCGAGCACAGGGCGGGAGCGCGGCACCACGCTGCGAGGAGGCGAATCGAGCACGCGTGTCGGCGCGCTGGCCTCAGCGGTCGGGCGCGGCCGGACGATGAACTCGAACTCCAACCGCCGGGCAGCGACCGCCGTCAGGGTCTCCGACACCACTGGATAGAATTGCGTGCGCAACGCTTCACGCGCGAAGTCGCTGACGACGCCGATTTGAAGGACGCCGCCGTTCATGCCGATGGCATAAGAGTCGGCCAGGTAGGTCTCGAACGACGGGCCGGGGACCACGCGCTTGAGTCGGTCCAAGGCGCGCCGCCACATGACGGCGGCTGAGGCGGGCCGATCGCTCTGGCCGGGAACTGAGTCGCTGGCGCCGTTCGGCATGTGTCCGGACGATCCTTGCCGGCCACCGCAGTGATGGACCTGTCGTGCGGCGTTCCCAGAACGGGTTTCGCCGCCCCCCCAACGGAGCAGGTTCATTTCGCTGCGATGGAGTCCGTTTCTTTGCGAATGAAGTCACATTCCGCAGCCGCCTGGTGACGACCGGGTGCGAGAATACGCGTGACCCCAACTCGTGACAAGGGGCTGGTAGACCACTTACCGCCCAGATATGAACGAGTAGTCAACCAAGACTCAACGGCCCCCGGCCGGCCGCCGTGAGACCGGCCGACGGTGGCCGGCAGGGTACCCAGGCGGCGTCGGCTCCCGTACGATGCCGCGGCACTGGGGCTGGACCGCCCGGGCCGCAGCGAAGGTGGAACATGCTGCTCGCCATCGACATCGGCAATACGACGATCCACGCGGGCGTCTTCCGAGATCGGGATCTGGGCCCTACTTGGCGCCTGGCGACCGACCACGATCGCTTGGCCGACGAGTACGGCATTCAACTGGTTTCGCTGTTGCGCACGCAGTCCGTCGATCCAGACACGATCGACGCGGCGATCGTGTCCAGCGTCGTGGCGCCGCTGCAGCCGGTGTTTCAAGCGGTTTGTCGGCGCTTCTTCGGCGTGGAGCCCCTCTTGGTGGGTGTGCATCTGCGGGGCGTGCCGCCGATCGAGTACGACCGCCCCAGCGACGTGGGCGCGGACCGTATCTGTGACGCGGTGGCAGCAATGGACCGCTACGGCCCCGGCCCGCTGATCATCGTGGACTTCGGGACCGGGACCGTATTCGATGCGATCGATGAGCGCGGCCGCTACGTTGGTGGTGCGATCGCCCCTGGGATCGGCATTGCGGCCGACGCGCTGTTCGAGCGCGCCCCGCGGTTGCCCAAGATCGACTTGGAGCGCCCGCCCGCAGCGATCGGCACGAACACGATCAATGCGGTCCAGTCCGGCTTGCTCTTCGGTTATGTGGGATTGGTGGAGGGGCTCATCGAGCGGTTCAAGCAGGAGCTGGGTGGGGGAACGGTGATCGGGACCGGGGGCTGGTCCGCGCGAATCGCGAAGGAGACCACGGCGGTGGACATCGTCGATGCGGACCTCACGCTGGAGGGGATGCAGCTGCTCTACAGCCTCAACGCCGAGGGCACACCTTAGGAGTCGATCGTGGTCGAGACGCCCAGCCCAGCCGCGCCGTTGCGCGACAAGCGCGTCGTGCTGGGGGTGAGCGGCTCCATCGCGGCTTACAAGGCCTTCGAGATCGCGCGCCGGCTGGAGGATTGCGGCGCGGTCGTGGACGTGGCCCTCACACCCAACGCGGACCGCTTCGCCCCGGCTTTCACCTTCCGCAATCTCGTCTCGGGCGACGTCGCCGTCGACATGTGGGCGACCGACGTCATCTCGGAGCTGCACGTGGAGATGGGCCGGCGGGCCGACGCGTTCGTCGTGGCGCCGGCCAGCGCGACGACGCTGGCCAAGCTCGCCCAGGGGATCGGCGATTCGATGCTGACCCTGACGGCACTGGCGACGACAGCCCCGATCGCAGTCGCACCGGCGATGGACGCGCGCATGTACGCCAACGCCGCCGTGCAGCAAAACGTCGAGAAGCTGCGCGCTCGTGGCGTGCTCGTCGCCGGTCCCGCACGGGGCCGGCTGGCCAGCGGCCGTGAGGGGCTGGGGCGCATGGTCGAGCCGGTGGAGGTGGTCGGAGCGACGCGGGCCCTGATTGGGCGGCACGCGGGCGACCTGCGTAGCAAGCACGTGGTCGTAACGGCGGGCGGCACGCGCGAGGCCATCGACCCAGTCCGCTTCGTGGGCAACCACTCGACCGGCAAGATGGGATTCGCCGTGGCGGAGGCCGCGCGCGACCGCGGCGCGGCGGTCACACTGATCACCACCCAAGAGCCACCGCCCGGGATGTTCGGGGTCGTGATCCGACGGGTCACCAGCGCAGCGGAGATGAAAGCGGCCGTCGACGAGCGCGTGGCCGGTACTGATGCCCTGGTGATGGCTGCCGCGGTCGCCGACTATCGGCCTGTCGAAGCTGCCGAGCAGAAAATCAAAAAGTCTGGTTCGGCCCCCACGATCGCGTTGGAAGAGACGGCCGACATCGTGGCGGGCGTCGAGGGCAAGCTGGTCAAGGTGGGATTCGCGGCGGAGACAGAGGACCTCGTCGCCAACGCGCGCAAGAAAGTGGAGGCGAAGGGGCTGGACTTCATCGTCGCGAACGATGTCTCCGAGGCCGACGCGAACTCCGGATTCGGCACCGAGACCAACCAAGTCACCGTGCTCGATCGCGACGGCGGCAGCGAGCAACTGCCGCTGCTGCACAAGTACGACGTGGCCCTGCGTATCTTGGATCGCATCGCGGAGCGCCTCCCGAGCTGAGTCTCACCTCAGGCCGGAACGGTCAGTCCATGACCTCGTCCTTGATGGGGGTCTTGCCCTCCGGCAGCGAGAAGAAGTTGCAGAAGCAAGTGCCCTCGAAGTCGACCATGCCGTTGAGCACCGGCGGGCAGACGCAGATGGTGTCGTCGGTGTTCGTGGGCTGGCAGGGACAGAAAAACTTGCCGAACTTGAGCCGCATGCTGACGAAATCGTCGACGGTCATCTCGGCGTTGGTGAGGACGTAACCGCGCTCCTCTTTGAACCTGTTGGCCAAGTCCCACATCTCCTGGGTGTACTGCTCGCGCAGCTTGGCCTCTTCTTCCGGCGGCAGATCCGTCAGGCGCTCTTCGCTCATCCGCTGGACCTCCGCTCGGCGCGCGCGCGCACGAAGTTGATCAAGGTGCGAACGGGGGTGCCCGTCGCGCCCTTCACCAGAATCCCTTTTACCTTATCCGAGTCGTCGGTCCCCGCCATGTCGAGATGCGCCCAGGGTCTGTCGCCGACGAACATCGCGAGGAGCTTGGCCGCGGTTTGCGCGCCGGCCAGCCGGCCGCCGGTGTTCTTCACATCCGCGACGTTGCTCTTGATCTGCTCCTCGTATTCCTCGTACATCGGAAGCTGCCAGAGCTTTTCGCCAGCCCGCGTGCCTGCCTCGATGACCTCTTGGGCCAGGTCGTCGTCGTTGGTCATGACGCCGGTGGCCACGTTCCCCAACGCGACGGCGCAGGCGCCGGTCAGCGTGGCTACGTCGATCAAGGGGGTGAGCCCGAGTTGGTCCGCATAGGCGAGGGCGTCGGCCAAGATCAGGCGGCCTTCCGCGTCAGTGTTGATTACCTCAATCGTCTTGCCGTTCATCGCCGTCAGGACATCGCCGGGCTTGATCGCGCTGCCGCCAGGCATGTTCTCGGTGGCGGGGGCGATGGCGGTGACGTTGACGGGGAGCTTGAGCCGGGCAACGGCGCCGATGGCGGCGATGACCGCAGCCGCGCCGCTCATGTCTTGCTTCATTGCCTCCATATTCGCCGCGGGCTTGATGGAGATGCCGCCCGTGTCGAACGTGATGCCCTTGCCTACCAGGCCGATCGCGGGCTCTGAGCCGCCCCCTTGATAGCGCAAGACAATCAGCTTGGCGGGCTCATTGGAGCCCTTGGCGACACCGAGGAAGGAGCCCATGCCGATCTCGGCGATCTCCGCCTCCTCCAAGATCTCCACCTCCACCCCGCTGTCCTGCCCCCATTGCGCTGCGCGGGCGGCCAGCTCCGTGGGTGTGAGGATGTTGCTGGGCTCATTGGCCAGGTCGCGGCAGAAGTTGGCGGCCTCCGCGAGAATGACGCCGATCTCCATTCCGCGCTCCAAGGCTTCGGTGTCGGCACCGTGCAAGGTGGCGGCGTCGACGTCGTGCTGGTCGTCCGGAGGCGAGAGGTGGCGGTCGAAGCGGTAGAGGCCCAAGATCAGCCCTTCGGCGACGGCCTGCGCGGCGTCTGCTTCAGCCAGGGGCTCCTGCTGGACGGCGACGGCAAGCTCGCCCGAGCCGATGCTGCGCGCCCGGCGGGCGGCGCTCGCAGCGGTAGAGCGGAGCACATCGAGGCTGAACTTTTCCGGCGCTCCCAGTCCGGCCAGCACGATCCGCTTGGTTGGGATCTTGCCGAAGCTATGGACGACGATCATCTCGCCCTGCTTCCCTGTGAGCTCGCCATCGGCGGCCAGGCTGGTCAGCGCACCGTCCAAGGCCTGGTCGATCTCCTGCGGCACCCCGGCGGACAGGAAGTCGTCGGCCTTGGGCAGAAAGACGATCAGGCTGGCGCCGCTGGCGGCGCTGGCTGGCTCGCTGGAAGTCCGCAGGTCCATATCGTCCTCGGGGCTGGAACGGTTCAGATGCAGGAAACGTGGTGAATGCTATCACTCGCTCCCGCGCGCGGCGGCCCGGCCTGGTCCCGGACCGCGGGCGAAGATACCGTGGCCGCGATGTCGATATTGGGGCTGCGATCGTCAGAGGAGTTGCGCGCGCGCGGGCTGCCACGCGGGCTGCGCGCGTTCGGCCGCGAAGCCGCGATCGCGGCCGCCACGGGGCTGATCTACTTCCTCGTTCGGGGGAGCGTGGTGGACCGCGTCGGAGAGGCGACGGATCGCGCCGTCGGACTGATGGACCTCGAACGCAGCCTGGGCCTGTTCTGGGAGCCGGCGATGCAGGGCTGGATCCTGTCGTCGCGGGCGCTCATCGACCTGGCCAACGCGGTCTACTTCTGGACGCACATGCCGGTGATCATCGTGGTGGCCGTGGCGCTGTACTGGCGTCGCCCGTCCGTCTACCGCCTGATCCGCAACGCATTCGTGGTCTCCGCGGCGATCGCGCTGCTGATGTATTTCCTGTTGCCGCTGGCACCGCCCCGCTTCTTTCCCGAGTTGGGCTTCGTGGACACGATGGCGTTGTACGCCAGCGCCAACTACCAGGCGCAAGAGGTGGGGTTGTTCGTCAACCCCTTCGCGGCACTGCCCAGCCTGCACTTCGGCTGGGCGTTGCTGATCGGGATCGCGCTCTGGCTGGGGCGGCCGAGCGGCCGGCGCGGGGCGACGATCGCGCTGGTGGCGGCGAGCGTGCTGGTGGCCGGGCAATTCCTGGCCGTGATCGTGACGGGCAACCACTACCTGCTCGATGTCGTCGCGGGGCTGGCGGTTGCCGGGGCGGGGATGGCCGTATCGTTGATGCTGCGACGCGTCGCATCGCGCCGCGGGCGGACACCCCGATCCAGCGCAAATGGAGGCGTCGAATGCTGATGGTGACTTCGGACCTGATCCCTGGGCGGGAGATCGATTCCACACTCGGTCTCGTGGTGGGCAATGCTGTCCGAGCCCGGCACCTGGGGCGCGACGTGCTGGCCAGCCTGAAGAATCTCGTCGGCGGCGAGATCGGCGCCTATCAGCAACTACTCAGCGAAAGCCGCGCGCAGGCGCTCGAGCGCATGGAGAAGCAAGCGGAGGACATGGGCGCCGACGCGGTGGTGGCGGTGCGCATCTCCACCTCGTCGATCGCGAACGCGGCGTCGGAGGTGCTGGCCTACGGCACGGCCGTCAAGCTGCGCTAGCCGTCAGTTCTTGTGGTGGTACTGCGCGAGCGGGCCGAGTGGGGCTTGGATCTCCACGCGCAGTTCGTGCATGTGAGCGGCCCAGTCGTTCCAGTCGCGCTGGGCGATCTGGGCCTCCGCGGATCCCATGACGCGCCGGATCGCTTGCTCGTCTTCCAGTTCGAACTCCATCTGGAACGTGCCGGGCAGTTCGCGGGGGTGCCGCACACGACGCGCGCCGGAGATGCCGGGTATGGCGAAGATGTGCGGCATATGGGTGTCGCGGTGCCAGGCCCCGAACTTCTCCATCACCTCGGGGTCGAGGCGGGCGCTGACGATGATGGCCGGTTTGCGGTTCATGGCTTGATTGTCGCAGGTGTACTGAGGATGAATCCAGCACGGTCGATGATCGCAGTGTGCGCCGGGGGCTATGGAGGCCTCAAACCCCTGTGTTACATTGCGGCGTGTTCCCGAGGCCGGGGCCCTGTTACGGTCCGCTTCGAGAACGACGAACCCAGACGACATGTCGTTCGGAAGCTCCGCAGAGTATTCATGCTGACAAAAGCCCATAAGGCCGATATCGCCCAGGAGTACCGCGTCCACGAAACGGACACCGGCTCCCCGGAGGTCCAGGTCGCGGCGCTCACGGAGCGAATCTCTCAGCTGACGGACCACTTGCGGGCGAATCGACAC
>JAPUIR010000236.1 GCA_027296805.1 Chloroflexota bacterium
GGCGAGGGCCGCCTCGACCGTCAGTCCAGCTTCGGCAAGACCGTGGCCGGTGTCGCGGCCATGGCTGCCCAGGCCAACCGCCCCTGCCTCGCCGTCGTGGGGGCACACGAGGGCTCTACCGACATCGAAGGCCTCACTGACGTCGAAATCGCGACTCCGCCCACGCTGCCTCTGGCGGAGGGCATGGCTCGCGCCGACGAACTCACCGCCGCCGCCGCCCAGCGCCTAATCGGGCGCCATATTCCTCAGCGCGCCTAGTGCATCCCTAGCTCTCGCAGCCGGTCGTCATCGATCCCGAAGTGATGCGCCACCTCGTGTAGCACCGTCTTCCGCACTTGCTCCACCACCTCATCCTCCGTGCGGCAGATCTGCTCGATCGCATCCTGGTAGATGAAGATCCGATCCGGCACCGTGTTGCCGTAGTAGCTCGTGCGCGTCGTGAGCGGATGCCCTTGGTAGAGCCCCAGCAGCAACCCCCCGGGCCCGATGCCCGCGTCACCCATCTCCTCCGGGGTCGGCGCCGAACGCACGATGATCTCCAGATTCTCGATCCGCTCGAACAGCGCATCGGGGATCGAGTCCATCGCGGCGTCCACTAGTCGACGGAAGCGTGCGCGTAGCATCGGCGGCTCCTCTCGTCGATCCTACGGTCCCGCCAGGCTCAGTTCAGCCAGCCCGCCAATATCGTGCGCTCCAGCACCTGCCGCGCGATCGGTCCCGCGTCGTCCGCGCCTGACTCCGCCTCGTCCAGCACCACTGTCACCAGGAGTTGCGGATCGTTCAGATTCGCGTAGGCCACGAACAGGGCGTGCACCTGCTCCGCGCTGTCGTCCGTGCTGCCGCTCTTGCCCGCGACCACCAGCGGCGACGCGTTGAACAGTGGCCAACCCGTTCCCAAACGCTCCGTGATCACGGCCCGCATCGCCGCCCGCAGCTCGCCCAGCGTCTCCAACGTGACCGGCAGGACCCCGATGGGCTCAGCCGTGAAGTTCTCGACCACTTCACCTTCGGGCGTCCGCACACTGCCGACCACCATCGGCGTGATCAGAATGCCATCCGTCGCGATCGCTGCGTACGCGTTCGCGATCTGGAGCGGGGTCGCCGCCAGGAAGCCCTGGCCGATGCTCATGTTCACTGTGTCGCCGGTGAACCAGAAGTCGTTTCGATTGCGCCGCTTCCAATCCGGCGACGGCGCCACCCCCACCACCTCTCCCGCCCCCAGAATGCCCGTCTCCCGCCCGAATCCGAACCCCTCCGCGAACGACGGCAAGAGCTCCTCGTCTTGCTGATGCAGCCGTACCGCCAGCTCGTAGAACACCGTGTTGCACGACTCCGCGATCGCCTGGGTCAGCGTGATCAGGCCGCGATCTTCGTCCTTCCAGTTCGTCTTGATCGCGTCCTCGCCCAAGCCGTCCCACTCCGCCGGACAGTCGATCTGGTCGCTGGGCTCAAACCCGCCCGCCTCCAACGCCGCCGCCAGCGTCACGATCTTGAACGTCGACCCCGGTGGGTAGACCGCCTCCGTCGACCGGTTCACAAACGGTTGCAGCGGATTCTCGAAGTACTGTTTGAACTCCTCTTCTGTCAGCTGCCGCACGAACGCGTTCGGATCGAACCGTGGGAACGACACCAGCGCCACCACTGATCCATCAACCGGGTCCAACGCCACGACCGCCCCCGCCTCTTCGCCCAGCGCCGCCTCCGCCAGCCGCTGCACCCGCACATCGATGTTCAGCCAGACGTCCATGGCCGGCACCATCTCCCGGATGGCCAGCTCCCGTACCACCGTGCCGCTCGGCTCGATGATCGTCAGCCGCCCCCCGCGCTCGCCCGCCAGCTCCGCTTGAAACAGCGCCTCCACCCCGTCCCGCCCGATCAGCTCGCCCGATCGATATCCCAGAGGCGCCAACGCCTCCAACTCCTCCTCGGTCAGCTCCTGCATGAACCCCACCACATGCGCCGCCAGCGTCCGTTGGGGATAGACGCGGCGAGTCTCCCGCGTGATCAGAATGCCCAGCGAGGCTAGCCGCTCGAACTCGGCGATCAATCCCGTCTGGGTATCGAACGGCAGGCGCACCACCGGCAGAAAGAAAAAGCCGGGCACATCCTGGAAGACCAGATCCCGAATCAACTGCTCGTCGATATCCAAGCGCGACGTGAACGCCTCGATCACCGCATCCTCATCCTCGATCAGGTCCGGCTCCACCCCCACGATCGCGATCTCGCCCTCCGTCGCCAGCACCACCCCGTTGCGATCCAGGATCTCCCCCCGCTGCGGCGTATCCACGAAGCGGTGCACGAGGTAACCGCTCCCATCCAAGCTGTCGAAGATCAGGCCCGGGCTCCAGTCCACCACCCAATTTGGCTGCCGCCGCGTCGGCGCGAAGACCCGATCCTCTACCACCCCGAAGAATGACGTCTCGTAGCGCAAGATCACCTCGATCCCCGCCACGAACTCCGTGGCCGGCTGCAACGTCTCCCAGGTCAGCCCCGTGATCGTCGCCTCCGCCCAGATGTCGCGATAGCGCTCCGCGAACGCCTCCGCATCGATCAGCTCCCGCACCTCCAGCGATACGAAGCGGTACGCGTCCTCGAACTGGCCCGCCTCGATCTGGGCGTAGAACTTCTGCACCGCCTCCAGCGGCGTCTGCGGTGCGACCGACAGATCCAGGAGTTCCTCGCTGGGGGGGCGCGGGCTGGCGCCGGGCGTGCGCTCGGGCTCCGTCGTCGCCTGCTCGCCCGGGGCCGTCTCCGCATCCTCCTCTACGGGCGTGGGAAAGAACTCCGACAGGTCACGGTCGCCCTCGCCGCCGAAGACGCAGGACGCGCCCACGACGGCCGCTGCCGTCACCGCCGTCAGAAAGATCAGGCGCAAGGATCGAATTCGGTTCGCGCTCACGCGTGGCCTGCCGCCCTGAGACTCAACCCCATCCAGCCACCTACCAGTCTATCTCAGCCGCGTTGCCTGAGCCGGAGCCCGCGCTGCTCCACGAGCGTCTGGCAGATCGCGATCGTACGATGCAGAGCATGATCTCGCTTCTCCCTCGGGTCGCACGACGCTCTGCTCTCACGCTCGCGGTCGCCGGCCTCGCGCTGCTCGCGGCCTGCGGCACTGACTCCAACCTCCCACCCACCCCAAACGAAGATGCAGCCTCAACCGAAGCTGCCGCCCAGCAACCGCCGCCGGTCCGCAGCGGCGAGCCGCGTTCCTTCGCGATGGGGTTTCTGGCGCTCCCCGCCGACCTCACGGAGTCCGCCTACGTGGACGCCTTCGACGCCGCCGCCCGCGACGGTGACCTCATCATGATTCAGCGCCATGTGCCTTGGCCGGAACTCGCCCCCGGCGCTGCCCTGAGTGAGGAGACCCGCGCGACGATCGAGGCAGAGCTCGCGCTGCTCCAGGAACGCAACCTCGATCTGCTCTTCGCGATCGACCCCTGGAACCCCACCAACCGCGGCCGTCTGGCCGGGGATCCCCCCGGTGACGGATTCAACGACCCCGCCGTCGTCGATGCCTATCTCGCCTACGTCGAACTGATCTTGGAGCACTACCGCCCCCGCTGGATCGCCCTCGCCGTGGACATCGACCAGTTCGCCGCCGCCAGCCCCAACGAGCTCGAGGCATTCCAGCTCGCCTACACCCGCGCCTATCGCCTGGTCAAAGAGCGCGCTCCCGAGACGCT
>JAPUIR010000237.1 GCA_027296805.1 Chloroflexota bacterium
GGCGGAGTAAAACGACCGCCGGTCGGGGGCGGCGGAAGGCGTCCATATAGCTCGAATAGGTGGGGTTGCGCTCCAGGGCGAAGTCGAGCGGCACGATGTGCTCATCGTGCGCACACTTCGGCGAAGGGCGCCGTCGTCTAGACTCGGCACCGTCGAGCGGAGGAGAAGCCTGCGGGCGTTCTCGCGAGCGGCCGAGGGGGACGGCGAGATGGCGACGCCGGTGATCCAGTTCGCACGGGCTGCCGATGGGGTGCAGATCGCCTTCGCAGCCGTCGGGGATGGTCGTCCGCTCGTGTTGTGTGATGGGCCGTTTCAACCCCTTCGAAGAGGCTGGAGCCAGGGAATCGCGGACCGGCTGGCCGGGTGGTTCCAGGTGGTCCGTCTTGACCACCGCGGTACGGGGCGATCCGATCGGCAGGCCCAGCCCGAGGGCTTGGCGTCGCAAGTTCTGGACCTGGAGGCGGTCGTGGACGAGATCGGCGCCGGTCCATTCGCCCTCTGCGGCTATTCGCATGGCGCACACGCCGCGATCGCTTTCGCCGCCCGCCACCCCGAGCGGGTGACCCACTTGGTCATCTACGGTGCGCCGGGGCCTAACCAAACGCCCCGATCGGCACAGCAGCAGCAGTACGACGCGGCGTTCGATCGCCTCTTGGAGCAGGCGCTGATGGAAGAGAACCTCTTCGCGCGGCGGGCATTCGCGATGGCAATGATCCCTTCGGCGTCGCTGCCCGACTTGGACCAGTATGCAGAGGAGTTCGTCGAACACATCACGGCCGGCGTGATGCTTGCCTACAACGACGCTTCACGAGCTTCAACCATCGAGCTAGTGGCCCCCGATGTCACCGCCCCGACGCTGGTCTTGCACGTCGCCGCCGATCCGCTTGAGGAGTTCGCCGGAGGCCAGCGACTCGCGGCACTGATCCCTGGCGCGCGACTCCTCAGCCTTGATGGCACGGACCACCTGCTGCGGGCGAATCAACCGGAGACCGAGACCTTCGTCGCCGAGCTCGTGAACTTCGTGGGGGCACCAGCAGAGGCCAAGCCCACATCCCCTGCCAGCGAATTGACGCCACGCGAGCGTGAGGTCATCGAACTCCTCGCACGTGGCGACTCAAACCAGGAGATCGCCCATGCCCTGGGACTCAGTGTCCGGACGGTTGAGCGTCACGTGGAGAACCTCTACCGGAAGATCGCGGCGCGCGGTAGAGCGGACGCGATCGCCTATGCGCTCCGACATGATCTAGTGGCTCACCAACCTAGTCCGCGGCCACTTGGGTAAAGTCCGCCAGCCGCTTGGGTGGGGACACGGAAGTCGCCGCCGTTCGAGCATCTCTAGCCTGGTCGCATAAATAGCTTGAGCTCTGCCGACGGGCTCACGAGAGAGGCATCGACCATGGCGCCGGAGGAGAACAGGCAGTTGATCGCGCAGGTCTACGAGCTCCTGAACGCACGGGACCTGGACGGAGCGTTCGCCCTGTACACGAGCGACTACGTCTACCACGGGCCCGGCGGGCAAGAGCTCCGGGGACGGGACGGCATCCGCGGGCTGTGGGCGCAGTTCTTCACCGCCTTCCCAGACCTGTCTGCCACCGTGGACGAGGTGATCGGCGAGGGCGACCGTTGGATGGTCCGCTGGACGATTCGCGGCACGCACAAGGGCGAGTTCCCCGGAATCGCGGCGCCGACCGGCCGCCCGATCGAGCTCCCTGTCCTGGAGCTGTTCCGGATCTCCAACGGCCAGCTCGCCGAAGCCTGGGATCGGTACGACCGCCTGCATCTATTGGAGCAGTTGGGCGCCGTCCCGGCACCGTCGGAGGCGTAAGGTTCAGAGTCGCCTCGGTACGATCAGTTCATCGTGCGCGTCGAAACCAGCCCGCTCTGCCTGGTAAAATCTGGCAAAGAGCCACCATTGGCCACTTGCTGGCCAGGGTGGTTCGTGAGCTCGACTACCCCGTCGTTCATCGCGGTTCGGGAACTTGTTTCTCGCCTTGTCACCGTACGTGCGGCAGAGGAGACTCGCGGCGCAACCGAGCACAAGGACGCGGGAGAGAGGTTGACCCATGACATCGATCGAGACTCTGCCGGTGCTTCCCGGCCGACTGGGATCGCCGGATCTGCAGCTGAAAGACGATCCACGCGCCGACCCCCGGATGCTGCAGGCCATGGCTCCGTTGGGGATCGATGTCGCCCCCGAACCGGCCCCAGTAGACGCCACCTCGCCGATCGACGCGATCCTCGACTTCTGCTCGGAAATGGAGGTGGGATTCGGAGATGCCTTTGCGGGCCTCTTCGGCGATCTGCCGCCCGTGGAGGGCGTAGCCACCAGCACCGAAGTGGTTGAGGGCGCCGATGGCAACCCGATCACTCTCTACCTCCACCGGCCGGTCGAAGCGGAGGGCCCGCTGCCGTGCATCGTCCATACCCACGGCGGCGGCATGGTGATCAACACAGCGACCGACCTCTACCTGGTGCGCTGGCGGGACGAACTTGCCGCGAGCGGGATGTTGGTCATCGGCGTCGAGTTCCGCAACGGGGCCGGGGCGCTCGGCAACCACCCCTTCCCCGCGGGCCTCAACGACTGCGCCAGTGGGGTGCACTGGGCCCACGCCCAACGCGACCGACTGGGCATCTCAACGATCGTCGTGTCCGGCGAGTCGGGTGGGGGCAACCTCTCCGCCGCGGTCGCGCTGAAAGCGAAGGCGGAGGGCTGGCTCGGCGAGATCGACGGAATCTACTCCCAGTGTCCCTACATTTCCAACGCCTGGGCGGAAAAGACGCCCGAGCTGCCGTCCCTCTACGAGAACGACGACTACCTCCTAAACGTCTCGATGATGGGCGCCATGGCCCGTGCTTATGACCCGGAAGGGGCCAACGCGAGCAATCCACTGGCCTGGCCGCTCGTCGCGCGGAGCCGGGATCTGGCCGGGCTGCCGCCACACGTCATCTCGGTCAATCAGCTCGACCCGCTACGTGACGAGGGGCTGCGATACGCCGAAAAGCTGCTCGCGGCCGGGGTGAGCGTGGTGAGCCGCACCGTGAATGGCACTTGCCATGCTGGCGACGTGATCTTCCGACGCTCCATGCCAGACGTGTACGCCGCAACGGTGCGCGACATCAAGGGATTCGCCTCGGCGCTCTAGAACCCACGATGCCCTCATCGTGGGCCACGCCTTGCTCAGCCACATCGTGCGTCGCTGCGGGCAGGACGAGATCGTCGGTCGGGTCTTAGGCAGTGCGCTCTGCCGGGACGAACGCGCCGCGACGCAACAAATAGCGCAGGTCCGGCAGGGCAACGGTCGCCAGCAGGAAGAACCCCAACCAAATCACGCCGGGACCCACCAACAGCACCCGCACGCCTGCCCCATCAGCGAAGAAGCCAAAGCCCAGGTTCATGAACGCCATGTGGCCTGCGGCCAGCATCAGGTAGAGCGACATCACCCGACCCCGCAGATGATCGGGAATGATCATCTGGATCAAGGTCGCCGAGATCGCCATATAGGACGCTTGCGTTGCACCTGCCAGCGCCGCGCCGATGACGGCCACGGCCGGCGTCTGGGCCAGCCCTAACAGGATCATGGCCAGCCCGCTGCCGAGCCCGGTCACTGCGAACACGGAGCCCCGCGCGGTCTCCTGCCGCACCTGAGAGAGCGCCAGCGTTCCGACCAGCGCCCCGGCGCCGATGCCGACGATGATCGCGACGAACGTCGTACTGCCACCACCAAGATCCGTCGCCAGGCGGGGCATCAGCGAATCGAACGCCATCGTCAGCCCGCAATGCGCGCCCAGCAGCGTGAGGATCAGCCGCACCCGGCGGTCCCGCCAGGAGTAGCGCATGCCTTCCGCCACCTCGGTACCCAGCCGATTCAGAGGCGGCCGGCGCGAAGCGGACACCTCGCTCGGGCGCCAGCGGATCCGCGCGAGCTGCAGCACGGCCACGGCCAGCAACCCCGCGGAAAGGAAGAAGACCGAGCCCGCGCCCAACGTCGCGAGGATCACGCCGCCCGCCAGAGGCCCCGCGATGCGGGAGCCGTGGCGCGCGATGCCTTCGAGCGCCACGGCGTTCAGGAGATGCGCACGCGCCACCAAGCTGGGCATGAGCGCCTCCTGCGCGGGGGCGACCATCGCCATCGTCGTGCCCTGCAACACCGCCAAGACCACGACTTGCCAGGTGGCCACGACGT
This sequence comes from Chloroflexota bacterium, assembly GCA_027296805.1. Classification (GTDB taxonomy): domain Bacteria; phylum Chloroflexota; class Dehalococcoidia; order Bin125; family Bin125; genus JAPUIR01. Next base: position 4,185 of record JAPUIR010000237.1, read on the forward strand.
CCACCACAACCAACACGCCCAGCAGCGCCGAGAAGAGCACACCAAGCAGCCCCGAGATCATCGCCAAGCGTCGGCGGTCGAA
>JAPUIR010000238.1 GCA_027296805.1 Chloroflexota bacterium
ATCGTGTTCGACGTGCCTGTCGAGATCATCGGCTTGAGCGACTCCCTCACCGCCCTTGTCTCACCCCTCACCGTCGAGATGGTGATCGAGGGGCCTGCCCCCCTCCTGGCGGAACTGACGACCGCCGACGTCCCGGTCACCGTCTCAGTCTCCGGCCTTGGTCAAGGCTCACATGAACTGCCGATCCGCGTTGGCTTCATCCGCGGCAGCGAGCTGGTCTCGGTCCAGCCCGACACCGTCACTGTGCTGATCACCGTGACGCCCGTCGAACAATCCGACGACTCCTCCCAGGAGAGCGACCAATGACCCGCACGACCTCGGATCCTGAAACGAGTGGCGCTCTCCCCCTGGTCGCCATCGTCGGGCGCCCTAACGTGGGCAAGTCGTCCCTGTTCAACCGCGTCGTCGGTCGTCGCAAGGCGATCGTCCAGGACTCTCCCGGTACGACCCGCGATCGCAACTACGACACCGCTGAATGGCGTGGTCGCATCTTTCGCGTCGTCGACACCGGCGGCATGCTCGGCGAACAGCTTGAAGGGCCCTACGCCGTCCCCGTCGAGCAGCAAGTTCGCCTCGCCATGTCCGAGGCCGACGCCATCTGCTTCATCGTCGATACCCAGGCCGGCATCCTCGCCGCCGACGATGAGCTGGCCCGCATCCTGCGCGAGGCTGCCCAGCCCGTCTTCCTCATCGCCAACAAGGCCGACAACGACACCCTCGAACTCACCGCCTCCGAGTTCTACCAACTCGGTCTTGGCGATCCCCACCCCATTAGCGCCCATCATGGCCGCGGTGTCGGGGACCTGCTCGACGTCATCGTCGAGCGGCTGCCCCTGGTGGCCCCGCAGGACGATTCCATCGTCTGCAACCTCGCCATCGTCGGACGGCCCAACGTCGGCAAGTCGTCCCTCGTCAACCGCCTGCTCCATGAGGAGCGCATGATCGTCAGCGAAATCGCCGGCACCACCCGCGATGCCGTCGACACGGCGATCACCTTCGAAGACCAGCGCCTCATCCTGGTCGATACCGCCGGCATCCGCCGCCGCGGCAAGATCGACTACGGCGCGGAGCGCGCCTCCGTCCGCCGCGCCACGGCCGCCGTTATCCGCGCAGACGTGGTTGCCGTCCTTATTGACGCCGGCGACGACATCACCGCCCAAGACCAGCACATCCTCCAGATCGCGCTTGAGGCCAAAAAGGGCATCATCCTGGTCATGAACAAGCTCGATCTGATTCAGGACGACGAGGAGGTCACCGAGCGTCGTCGGCGTCAGCTCCGCTGGCGCTCGCGCTTCGTGCCTTGGGCGCCCGTCGTCTGGACCTCCGCTCTCAGCGGCGCGCACGTCGAAGAAGTCGTGCGGGTCGCCCTCAAGGTCGCGGAAGAGCGACGCCTACGCGTCTCCACCGGACGTCTCAACGCGCTCGTCCGGCGCGCCACCATCGCCCACCCCCCCGCCACCATGAAGGGCCGCCCAGTCAAGTTCTTCTACGCCACCCAAGCCGCCGTCGAACCGCCCACCTTCGTCTTCTTCGTCAACTACCCGGAGGGCGTCCACTTCTCGTACGAACGCTACCTGCAACGCCGCATCCGCGACGAATTCGGCTTCCAGGGTGCGACGCTCAAGTGTGTCTTCCGCAAGCGCGGTGCACCCGTCGCCGAGCCCGAATCCGCGACGGTGGCTGGCAATGGTTGAGGCCTGGCTGGCCGCCCTCGCGGCCGGGTACTTCATCGGATCGATCCCCGTCGGCCTCTGGGTCGGGCGCTACGTGCGCGGCATCGACCTGCGCGCGGGCGGCTCCGGCAAGATCGGCACCACCAATGTCCTCCGACGCCTCGGCGTGCGCTGGTCGATCCCGGTGCTCGCGGCCGATGTCGCTAAAGGCATCGTGCCCGTCCTCATCGTGCGCGCCGCCTTCGACAGCCCCACTGCCGACGTGCTCGCCGCCATGGCCGCCCTCGTCGGTCACATCTATCCCCTGTACGCGGGCTTTCGCGGCGGACGTGCCGCCGCCACCGGTATCGGCGCCTTGCTCATCCTCACCGCCCCCGCCGCCGGCATCGCCCTGGCCGTGGCCGTCGTCCTGCTGGCGCTCACCCGCATCATGTCGCTCTCCGTCCTCGCTGGGATGACGGCCGCGGGCTTCAGCCAGAGCCTGATCGTCATGACCACCAACGACCCCGACGCCTACCTCGGCTTCGCCGTCGCCGGCTGGCTGCTCATCGCCTTCGCCCACCGCGACAACATCGCGCGGCTCCTGGCCGGCACAGAGCGGGTGCTGGGCCGGGACGCCCCCTCGGGTCCAGATCCGGTCGCGGACCCGACAGGGGACTGAACATGCACACGATGATCGTTGGCGCGACCTCCTGGGGCTGTACCCTCGCCATCCTCCTCGATCGCGCGGGTTCCAGCGTCACCGTCCTCTGCCGCAGCGAAGCCGAAGCCGCCGAACTCGCCCGCTTCCGCGAACATCGGCGGCTCTTGCCCGGCGTCATCCTCCCCGAGTCCGTTCACTTCCAGGTCGATCCCGTGCCGGCCGGCGCCGTGATCTTCGCCGTCCCCGCCCAGCGCATGCGCCAGAATCTACGCGACGTTTTACCCCGGCTCGATGGCCCTGCCACCATCGTCTCCGCCGCCAAGGGCATCGAAGTCAGCTCTCGCCTCCGCATGTCCCAGGTCATTGCCGCCGAACTGGACACTGCGGGGATCGCCGCACCCATCGCCGTGCTTTCCGGCCCCAATCTCGCTCGTGAGATCGCCGCGGGCGAACCCGCCACCACCGTCGTCGCGAGCGAGGACGAAGCCGCCGCCGCGACGCTGCGCGGGCTCCTCATGACGCCTGCCTTCCGCGTCTACACCAACAGCGACGTGCTCGGCGTGGAACTGGGCGGCGCGCTCAAGAATGTCATCGCCATCGGCGTCGGCATCGGCGACGCCCTCAACGTCGGCGAAAACGGCCGTGCCTCCTTCCTCACCCGCGGACTGGCGGAGATGGCTCGGCTTGGCGTCGCGCTAGGCGCCAACCCGCTCACCTTCACCGGCCTCGCCTGCTTGGGCGACCTCATCGCGACGGCGGCCAGCCCCCGCTCTCGCAATCGCAGCGTCGGAGTGGAGCTGGGTCACGGCCGCTCCCTGGACGACGTCCTCGCCGGCATGGTCCACATCGCGGAGGGCGTCGACACCACCCGCGCCGTCCACCAGATCGCCCGCGAGGCCGACGTCGAGATGCCCATCACCGCCGCCCTGCACGCCGTCCTCTTCGACGGCCTCCCTCCGCAACAGGCCATTCACCAACTCATGACCCGTGATGCCCAAGACGACGTCGGCTTGGGTTGAGCCGGCCGGTCGCGCCCGTCACTCTGCCCATGAGACAGTCTGCTCTGGCACCGACTTCTACACTGTGCTCATGGTGGCGACATCCAGCGACGGGGATCAGTCAGGACGGGCGGCCGCGCGTGAGCGCGCCCTGACCCGTCTGGCTGCGGGCGATCTCGAACTCAGCAAGGACGAGCAGATCGCCCTCAGCGCCCTGGACCGTGAGAACTGCGACCGCTTCATGGCGGTCTTCGCTCGTCTCGTCTCCGACGATCGCCTCAGCCTGCTCCAGCTCCTCACCAGCCTGGAGGAAGGCGCCCCCCTTGCGGATTTCTCCGCCATCAGTCTTGCCGCCATCGCCGACGAGGAGCCCACGGTCCGCGCCACGGCGGTCGCCGCCCTCGGCGACTACGAGGCCACAGACTCCATCGAACCCCTCCTCGCCCTGGCCCACGACGACCCCGACGACGGCGTGCGCGGTGAGGCAGTCGTCGCCTTAGGCTCCGCCGCTCTGCGGGCGGCGTTTGGACAGCTCAGCGACAGCCTCCGCGGCCGCCTCGTGGAGGAACTCCACGCGATCGCACTCGACGTTTCGGAAGAGAGCCTCATTCGCGCCAGCGCCTTCGCCAGCGTCGCCGTGATCGACGAGCCCTGGGTCCGCGATCTGATCTTCGACTTCTTCGAAGAGGGCGACGACGTGCTGCGGCTCGGTGCCATCCAAGCGATGGGGCGGACCGCCGACCTCTATTGGCTGCCCACCCTGGAGAACTCCATGACCGTCATGGACGACGATGAGCGCGTCGCCGCGGCTACCGCCAGCGGCGAGATCGGCGACGAGGACGGCGTTCCTGCGCTGGCCGAACTGCTCGACGATGAGAGCCTCGAGGTCGTGCTCGCCGCGATTGAAGCGCTTGGCGAGATCGGCGGCCCCGAAGTGGCTGAGCAACTCGAGCGCGTCAGCACCCACCCCGAAAACGAAGTCCGCCTCGCCGTCCAGGCCGCCGTTGAAACCGCCACTTTCGCGGACGATCCCATGGGCTTCAGCCGCTAGGGTAGATTCGTCAAATGAAATCCCATGACTGAACACCCTCGCTATCGCACCCAGAGGGCCACCTCCGCGGGCGGCGTCGTCTACCGCGACGGCCCGGACGGCGTCGAGGTCGTGCTCCTCGAGACACGCGGGGGTGTCTGGGGCCTGCCCAAAGGCACCCCGGACGCTGACGAATCCATGGAGGCCACCGCCCTCCGCGAGGTCCGCGAGGAGACTGGACTCGAGGTTGCGATCGAGGAAAAAGTCGGCGTCGACGAGTACTGGTTCGAGCGCCGTTCCGAAGGCGTCCGCTTCCACAAACACGTCCACTACTGGCTCATGCGACCGATCGGCGGCGACCTGGACGCCCACGACGATGAACACATCTCCGTCCGCTGGTTCCCCCTCGGCGAAGCCTTGCGGCGCGTCACTCACGCCAACACCGGTCACACCTTGCAGACCGCCGTTACCCTGTTAGAGGACCGTCCGGCTGGCCACGCTCCCGCCGTGGGGACGGGCGATCAAGCATGACCACCACCCATACCGACTCCCCCCAGACCAACACCCCCGACGACGACGTCATCGCCGCTGGGGACAAGGTGCGACTCCGCCTCAAGCGCCTTGCCGACGCCCGCGCCGACTATTCCTGGCGTCGAGACGAAACCCTCGCCCGCTACGACGCCGCCCGGGCGCTCAAGCAGCCCTACGAAGGCTTCCTGGCCAATTTCCGCGACGAGCTTCTCCATCCGCACAACTTCCGTCGCACCTTTGGCGTCGAATCGCTTGCCGGCGAGCACATCGGCAACGTCATGTATTACAACATCGACCATTCCCGGGGCGAGGCCGAACTCGGCGTCACCATCGGGCACACCGCTTACTGGGGGCGCGGATACGGGACCCAGGCCGTCCGCCTGCTCGTCCGCTACATCTTCGACACCACCCCCCTCAACCGCGTCTACCTGCACACCCTCGATTGGAACGTGCGCGCGCAGCGGGCGTTCGCCAGCGCGGGCTTTCGCGACTGCGGCCGCAGCCGTCGCGGCCCCCATCGCTTCCATCGCATGGAAATCCGGCGCCCCACCCAGCAGGACACTTCGTCCGAGACCTCAGACGAACCCGCCTCCTCCCGGCCCAGCAGCGGCCCCATCGCGAGCGACTAGCCCTCGCTCAGCACGCCTCGCCCCGGCACATCGACATCAGGCCGTGGCGGCGCGGGATTGGCGATGCCTGCCATCAACTGGCTGGGCACCAGCTGGCGCAGCTCGTCCAGCGTCCACTTGCCCTCCTTGTGGATGTTCTTGATCGGCGGATAGAGG
>JAPUIR010000239.1 GCA_027296805.1 Chloroflexota bacterium
GCGTCGCCCTCGTCATCGCCGCGCATCCTGACGACCCCGACTTCGGCGCCGGCGGCACCGCCGCGCTCTATACCCAGGATGGCTGGGAGTTTCACTATCTCGTCTGCACCAACGGCGCGAGAGGGACCGGCGACCGCGAGATGACGCGTGAGCGCCTGGTGCCCATGCGCGAACAGGAGCAGCGCAACGCAGCCCAGGAACTGGGCGTGACTTCGTGCACCTTTCTTGGCGCCGAGGACGGAGAGCTGGACTACGACCGCGCCATCCTGGGCCAGATCGTGCGCGAGATCCGTCGCCTGCAGCCCTACGCGGTTTTCACCCACACGCCGGAGATCGTGCATCGCAACTTCTTCCGCGCCGTGGAGGGCGAAGAGGCGGAATACATGGGCGCGATCAACCACCGCGACCACCGCATCGCAGGCGAGTTGGCCACCGACGCGGTTTACCCCACCGCCCGCGACCACCTCAACTTTCCCGAGCACCTCAGCGTCGAGGGCTTGGAGACGCACAACGTCCATGAGGTGTACTTCTGGGGCGCCAACGACACCAACTTCACGGTCGACATCACGGACGTGCTGGAGACCAAACTCCGGGCGCTTGCGCGCCATGAGTCGCAGTTTGGCGACCGCATGGAGGAGTTCGGCGAGATGGTGCGGAAACGCTGGAAGCAAGACGACGGCCGCTACCTCGAGTCGTTCCTCCGCATCGTCCTCCCCTTCTGAACCGTGCCCGTCGTCGACCCGGTCTACTGCCCCCTCTGCGCGACCCGGCTGGTGCCGCGCACCGCGCACGGCGCCGAACGCATCGCCTGCCCCGCCTGCGATTTCGTCCACTTCGAAGACCCCAAGCTCGCCGTGGGGGTGTTGGTGACGAATGACCAGAGGGAGTTGCTCTACACCAAACGCAATCACGAGCCGCTGATGGGGACCTGGGCGTTCCCGAGCGGCTTCGTGGACCGCGGCGAAGACGTGCGCGCCGCCGCGCGACGGGAAGTGGAGGAGGAGACAGGTCTACTGGTGGAGTTGGACGGCCTCGTGGACGTCTACTCACGCGACCGCGATCCGGTGGTCTACCTGGTCTTCGACGCCCATCCCGTCGGAGGGCGACTACAGCCTGGTCCCGAAGCGCAAGCGGTCCGCTTCTTCGCGGCCGCGGCCCTGCCGCCGCCGGCCTTCCCCTTCGATCGTGAAATTGTCGAGGCCTGGGAGATCCGGCGCCGCTGAGCGAGCGCTTACTTCCAGATTGAAAGGCGATCGACACAATAGGTGCAGAGACGTTGGATCTCCGGCGTCCGCTCCAGTCCGCTCACGATCTCAATGAGCTGCTGGCGCAGGTGATCGCCACAGAAGTGCCCCCCGCAACGTTCGCAACGCATGAGCGGGCTCTCCTCGCAGGACTCGATCCCGCAGAGGTTGTTGTCGTTGTGGGCGGTCGTGCGGGCCTTGAACTGGTCGTACCGCTCCAGATCCTCGCGCTTGGCTTGGCAGCTGGCGCGACGACAGACCTCCTGGCGATCACCGAATCGATCGCCGTGCTGTTCGCAGAATCCGCGCGCGCAGTACTGGCATCGCCCCAGCAGAGGGCGGCGGCACGAGCGGAACCGCCGCCCGAGGTCGCAGCGGGTTGCTCGGTGATACTCGCGAATGGCCAAGGGACCGCCTCAGGCGCACACAGCATTCCCGGATTGCTGCGGGGCAGCGTATCAGGCAGCGTGGGGCGCCCAGAGCATCCCTGGATCGCGGGCTAGAGGTCCTCGACCAGCCGCTTCGCCACCGCGTCCACGTCCACTTCATACTCGCCGCTCGCGATCTTCTCGCGCAGCTCAAAAATCTTACTCGTGCGCAGCTCGTCCGATTCCGTCACTTGCTTGCGGCCCTTCTTGGCGGCTGTCCCACGGCGTTTTCTCTGACGCGCGCTCGTCTCGGCCAGCTCGGAGTCCGCGGCATCCGCCGCTTCGTTTTCTCCCTGCGCCGCGTTCGGCTGCTTGCCGGGCGATCTCGACACTGCTGCTTCCTTGCCTTCGCGCCTGTAGACCGTGCTGGATCGCAGGATACTGGCTCAGCGTAAGTATCGACGGGATGGGCGATATCCCGTAGGGCCTTTCCCCTACGAGATGCGTTGCTTGCAGGGCCTGTGGCGGGAGATCCGGCTTGGGCGAGCCTAGCCGGTGCGGCGCTCACGGGAGGGCCGATCTGGATCGACGCGCTGGAGGCGCCGTGGAGCGTGGTCGGCACGATTTGCGTCCGGGAGCTGATCCGGCCGGCAGAGCTCTTCGCGCAGGACCAACACCGAGTCCGGGGCGGTGATCCCCAGCTTCACGCGCTCCCCCTCGATGGAGAGGACGCGCACCGTAATGCCGCCATCGAACACGATCCCCTGTTCGGTCTTGCGGGTGAGGATCAACATCGCGTGGCGCCTTCCGGTGGGCAATTGCGGGCGTCCCTGGTGAGGACACGGGGTCGACGCCTGATCATCGACAGGGCATCCACCGATCCGTAGATCGGCTCTTCAGGGGGCTAGGCGGCTTGCGCATCGCGGGACTGCATGGAGTCGCGCAGCCAATCGAGCGCGCGCGCATGGAGCTGGCAGACCCGCGACTCGGAGATGCCGAGCACCTTGGCGATCTCGCGTTGGGTCAGCTCATCCTGGTAGTAGAGCGACACCACCAGCCGCTCCCGCTCGGGCAGCTCCTTGATCGACTCCGCCAACATGCCCACCGTCTCTTTGCGCTCCACCGCGCGGTTCACGTCCTGCTCCTCGGGGTCCTTGGGCATCTCCGCCGCGGGGTAGCCCTCGCCGTTCGCGCTCGAATCCAACAGGTTGTCGAGGCTGACCGTGACCCAGGAGGAGGCCATCACGATCTTGAAATACCGCTCCAGCGGCAGATCCAGCACTTCAGCGATCTCGTGGCTCTCCGGCTCCCGGCCCAGCCGCTCGCGCAGCCCTTCGACGGCCTGATCCACCATGCGACGGTTCTGTCGAGCGGAGCGGGGCAGGCGGTCGGCCTTGCGGAGAGAGTCGATGATCGCGCCGCGGATGCGGCTGATGGCGTAGGTCTCGAACTTCACGCCCTTGGCCGGATCGAACCGTTCGACCGCTTCAATCAAGCCGATCGTGCCGTCCGACAGCACGTCTTCATGGTCCATAATCGTCGGCAGCCCGATTGCCAGCCGGCCCACCACGTATTTCACCAATGGCGTGTACTGCAGGATGAGCGATTCGCGCAGCTTGCGGTTGCGCTTCTTCACGAAGCGCTCCCAGCGCTTCTGCGTTTCCTCGACCGAAGGTCGCTTG
>JAPUIR010000024.1 GCA_027296805.1 Chloroflexota bacterium
GTGCTCCGCCGTTCTGTGCACGACCGCCGGGCAGACGGGGTTGGGGCAGTAGTAGGTCGCCTCGCCCTCCGGCCTCACCGCCGGATCGCCGGAGACGGGGCAGCGCTCGACCATCGTGAACGGCTTCGCCTTCTTGGGGCGGCGCTCGACGACAGGCCCCACGACCTGTGGGATCACCTCGCCCGCGCGTCGTACCACGACGGTGTCTCCCTCGCGAATGTCCTTGCGGCGGATGTCGTCTTCGTTGTGGAGCGTCGCTTGGCGCACGACGACACCGCCGATGCGCACCGGATCCAGCATGGCGAAGGGGTTCAGCGCGCCGGTCCGGCCCACGTTGATCGCGATCCGTTGGAGGATGGTGGTGGCCTCCTGGGGCGGGAACTTGTAGGCCGTTGCCCAGCGGGGGTCGCGGCCAACGACGCCGAGCTGGCGCTGGACGGCGAAGTCGTTGATCTTGACGACGACGCCATCGATCTCGAAGTCGAGTGAATCCCGCTGGTCGACCCATGCCTCGCAAGCTTCGGCAGCCGCGTCGATGCCGGGATGCAGTGCGCTGCGCGGGGCGGTGGGGAAGTCCATAGCCGCTAACCACTGCAGGGTCTCCCAGTGGGTATCGGGTGTGGGACCGTCGCTCCACCCCAGTTGGTAGACGGCGATTTGCAACGGCCGCGAGCGGGTGATGGCTGAGTCTTTCTGACGCACCGCGCCGGCGGCGGCGTTGCGCGGCGCTGCGAAGATCCGTTTGGGCGCGCGCCCCTCTTCGACGAGTTGCAGATTTTCTTCCTCGATCGCGTGGTTCATCGCATCGAAGCCGGACCTGGGCATAAACACCTCAGCGCGTACCTCGAAGCGGGACGGCGCGCTGGGGGGCAGCCGGTGCGGCAGCCCTGGGATGGTCAGGATGTTGGGGGTGACGTTTTCGCCGTGGCGGCCGTCGCCCCGCGTGGCGGCGTAGGAAAGCTCGCCGTTCTCGTAGACGAGAGCCATCGCCAGGCCGTCGATCTTCGGTTCGGTGACGAGCTCGAAGTCGTCCGTGCCGGTCAGATCGGTAGCGCGACGGTGCCACGCACGCAGCCCGTCGCCGTCGAAGACGTTGCTCAACGACAGCATCGGCTCGCGATGCTCCACGACGTCGAATGTGGTCTCGGGAGGTGCGCCCACCTGGAGCGTGGGGCTGTCGCTGGTCTGGAACTGGGGGTAGCGCTCTTCGATTCCACGGAGCTCCCGGAAGAGGGCGTCCCACTCGCCGTCACTGATCTCGGGGTCGTCGTCGACGTGATAGCGCCGGTTGTGAAAGCGAACGAGCGTACGTAGCTCTTCGGCGCGGTTGCGCGCTTCGAGGGCGGCGGCGTCGGCCGGGTCCGCGACGGGGCGGGCTCGGGTAGCGGCTTTGGAGCGTCGAGGCATGCCGGCAGTATAGGAACCGCGGCCGCGCTCCCGAGGTTAGGCGGCGGCGATACGGGGCCGAGCCGGCCGATGTTACGATCGTCGCCTTATGACGACGAAAACCGGCTCTGTGATCGTGGTGGACTACGGCGCGGGGAACCTGCGCTCGGTAGTGCGCGCGGTCGAGCACGTCGCACCGGAGCACGTCGTAGTGCGAGTGAGCGACGATTTCCGGGCGGTCGCCGAGGCCGACGCCTGTATCCTTCCGGGCGTCGGAGCCGCGGAAGATACGATGACCAACCTCTCCTCGCGGGGCCTGATCGGTCCGTTGACCGAGTACATCGCCAGCGGGCGTCCGTTTCTTGGCGTGTGTATGGGGCTGCAGGCGCTGATGACGGTCTCCGAAGAGGAGGGCGAGCACCCTGGCCTCGACATAATCCCAGGGCGGGTCGTGCGACTCGGAGACGGGCTCAAGATCCCCCACATGGGCTGGAACGTCCTCATCCCGTCGCGGCGGCATGCCGTGTTGGAGGGCATCCCCGAGGGGGCACACTTCTACTTCGTGCATTCTTACCACTGCGTGCCGGACGACCCCAGCGTCGTGCTGGCCACGGTCGACTATGGCGAGACGGTCGTCGCACTTGTCGAGAAGGACAACATCGTGGCGACGCAGTTCCATCCCGAGAAGAGTGGTGCGCACGGGCTGCGCTTCTATCGCAACTTTGTCGCGGGCGCGGTCCCCGACCTGGCGGCCGCCGGCTGACAGCGATGGAGATCATTCCCGCCATCGATATCCGCGGCGGCCGCGCTGTTCGGCTGCGGCAAGGCGACTATGAGGCCGAAACGGTCTTTGACGACGACCCAGTCGACGCCGCCCGTCGCTGGGTTGAGGCGGGAGCATCCCGGCTGCACGTCGTAGACCTGGACGGCGCCAAGGATGGGGTGGCCGTGAACTTCGAGCGCGTGACCGCGATCGCGGCGCTCGGCCCGCCAACGCAGATCGGCGGCGGGATCCGGGACGAGGCAACGGTCGAGCGCTACCTGGGTGCGGGGCTGGAGCGGGTGGTGCTGGGCACGTCGGCGGTGCGCGACTTCGATTCGGTGCGATCGCTGATCGCCGCGCAGGGCGCCGCGATCGTCGTGTCGCTCGATGCGCGTGAGGGTCGCCTCGCCACAGACGGCTGGACCGAAACGAGCGACGTGCTGGCGCTAGACCTCGCCAAGCGGCTTGCGGACGTCGGTCTGCGGCGTCTGATCTACACGGACATTGAGCGCGACGGCATGCTGGAAGCGCCCAACTACGAGGCGATCGAGCGTATGGTGCGCGATGCAGGGGTTCCGGTCATCGCGGCCGGCGGGGTGGCGGACGTGGCGCAGATCGGACCGCTCGCGGCGACAGGGGTGGAGGCAGTGATCATCGGGCATGCCCTCTACGATGGGCGCCTGGACCTCCCGGCGGCGATTCAAGAGGCGGAGCGCGCGAGATGACGCTGACCAAGCGCGTGATCGCCTGTTTCGACGTCGACCGCGGTCGCGTGGTGAAGGGCGTCTCCTTCGTCGAGTTGCGCGACGCCGGTGACCCCGTCGAATTGGCGCGCCTTTACGACCGCGAAGGGATCGATGAACTCGTCTTTCTCGATATCACGGCGTCCAGCGACGGCCGGGAAACGGTGGTCGATATGGTTCGTCGCACTGCGGATGAGGTGTTTATCCCCTTCACAGTCGGGGGCGGCATCCGATCGGTGGAAGACATACGGCTGATGCTCGAATCGGGGGCGGACAAGGTGTCGATCAACACCGCCGCGGTGGAGAATCCTGAGCTCATCACCGAGGCCGCGCATCGCTTCGGGAGCCAATGCATTGTCGTCGCGATCGATGCGAAAGGGCGCGAGGACGGCGGCTACGAGGTCTACACCCACGGTGGTCGGACGCCTGTCAGCCTCGACGCGGTGGCGTGGGCTCGGGAGGCCGTGCGTCGTGGCGCGGGTGAGTTGCTGGTGACGTCGATGGACACCGACGGGCACCTCGACGGTTTCGATGTGGAGATGCTGCGCGCGATCTCTGACGCGGTAACCGTCCCTGTCATCGCGAGTGGCGGCGCGGGGAACCCGCAACATATGGTGGAGGGCGTCACTCAAGGCCACGCCGACGCCGTCCTGGCCGCCAGCATTTTCCACTTTGGCACCTACGGGATCGGCGAGGTGAAGCAAGCAATGCACGAGGCCGGTGTCCCGGTCCGATTGGAGCGACCCCACTATGACGACGGTGAATGAACTGCCCGACCTGACGTACGACGCCAGCGGTTTGATCCCGGCCATCATTCAGGACGACGCCAACAACGAGATTCTGATGGTCGCGTACATGAACGCCGAGTCGCTGCGGATGACCTTAGACAAGGGCTTGGTCACCTTCTGGAGTCGCAGCCGGCAGGAGCTTTGGACTAAGGGCGAAACCAGCGGCAACTTCCTGCGCCTGGTGTCGATCCGCAAGGACTGTGACGCCGACGCGCTCTTGGTGCGAGCTGAGCCCCAAG
>JAPUIR010000240.1 GCA_027296805.1 Chloroflexota bacterium
TACGCGCGGCACCCGTTCACGGGAGAGCGGATCCCGATCTGGACGGCCGACTATGTGCTGCTGTCGTACGGGACCGGTGCGGTGATGGGAGTGCCCGCGCACGACGTGCGCGACTTCGCCTTCGCCGCGAAATACGACCTGCACGGGTTGGTGGTGATCGCTGGCCCGGAGGAAGACGCGGCGATCCTGCAGGGGACGCTGAGCTCGGAGATGGCGGAGGCGTACGTGGGTCAGGGGACGATGGTGAACTCGCCGGGGTTCGAGGGGAGCCCGTCGGCGGAGGGGCAGGCGGCGGTGGCGGAGGCGCTGGGGTCGAAGGAGATGGGCGGCGCGTCGGTGTCGTACCGGTTGCGGGACTGGCTGATCAGCCGCCAGCGCTACTGGGGCAGCCCGATCCCGATCATCTATTGCGAGCAGTGCGGGACAGTGCCGGTGCCGGAGGACGCGCTGCCGGTGCTGCTCCCGCCCGACGCTGAGTTCCTGCCCAGCGGGGAGTCGCCACTGAAGCGACACGCGTCGTTCCGACAGACGACGTGTCCGCAATGCGAGGGGCCGGCGGAACGCGAGACGGACACGCTGGACACGTTCATGTGCTCCTCCTGGTACATGTTCCGCTTCGTCGATCCAAACAACGCGGATGCGGCGTTCAGCCCGGAATTGGCACGGACGTGGCTGCCGGTCGATCAGTATGTGGGGGGCGCCGAGCACGCAGTGATGCATCTGCTCTACGCACGCTTCTTCACAAAGGCCGCACGCGACATGGGGATCTTGACGATCGATGAGCCGTTCACACAGCTGTTTAATCAGGGAATTATCGTCAAGGACGGACACAAGATGTCCAAGAGCCGGGGCAACGTCGTCAGCCCAGACGACTGGGTGGCCAGGCTGGGCGCGGATGCGGTCCGGCTCTACCTGATGTTCCTGGGCCCCTGGGATCGCGGCGGGGATTGGGACGATTCGGGGATTCAGGGGCACTCGCGCTGGCTGAACCGGGTCTGGAATCTGACGCTCGAGGCCAGGCCGGAGACCAGCGACGCGGCCAGCGCCGAACGGCTGCGACGGTTGACACACAAAATGATCCGCAAGGTGAGCAACGACGTGGAGGCGTTCCGCTTCAACACGATGCTGGCGGCGATGATGGAGTTCACCAACGCACTGGCGAAAGAGCGCCAGGCGGGCGCTCTCGATGGGGAGGCGTGGTCGGAGGCGATGGAAGCGCTGGTGCTGTGCCTGGCGCCCTCGGCGCCGCATATGACGGAAGAGATCTGGGAGCGGCTGGGGCGAACCTACTCCGTACACACGCAGGCCTGGCCAACGTGGGATCCGGCGCTGACCGAAGACGAGACGGTGACGCTGATCGTGCAGGTCAACGGCAAGGTACGAGAGCGGATCGAAGTGGAGCCGGGGTTGGACGAGGAGTCGGCACGGGAGCGAGCCGAGGCGTCGGAGAAGATCGCGGGGTACCTGGCGGGCAAGCAGGTGCGCCGGGCGATCTACGTGCCAGACAAGCTGCTCAACCTGGTGGTGAGCTAGCGACTTCAGTGGAAGCGTCCCCGCGGACGGCTATGTGGCGGCGTCCTCGCGGATGGCCTGATCGCGCATGTCGACGTCGATCTGTTCTTCGCCGCGGCTGACCTTGGACTCGAGCTGATCGAGGCCGGCGCGGACGCTGGTCTGGATCGCGCCGAGTTGGGCATCGAGGCGGCCGAGCATGTCGAGGGAGTAGCGGTCGGCCTCGAGGGCCTGTTCAACGGCCTGGCTGGTCGCTTCGCCGCGCATACGGGCGGATTCGGAGCGGGCGGTGTCTTGGAGCTCCGCGACCTGCTGGCGGGCCTCTTCCATCATCTCGGAGGCGAGGCGTTGGGCATGGAGGACGAGGTCGTGGGAAGAGACGAGGTCTTCGGCCTCTTGACGCGCTTTGGCAAGGGTGATCTGGGCGTCCTCTTCGGCTTTGGCGAGGACCTCGTTGCGGTCTCGCAGGATCCCGCGGGCGTCTTCGACTTCGGCTGGAACCGCGGAACGCATACGGTCGATCAGCTCCAACATCAGCGCGCGATCGACAATCCAGCCGCCTCCAAAACGCGGCTGGCGTCCTTGCAAGACGGCGTCTTCCAACTGGTCAACTTGCTCTAGGAGATCCAGGGTCTCCCTCCCTCGTCCAAGCCGCCGTGTACCCGCTTTCGCAGTCTACTCCGAGGAGCGGACTCCGAGTGTGGTCTGGGGCGGGCCGAACTTCCCCTCCAGCGCCTGGAAGACGTTGGGCGGGACCAGATCTTCCACCGACTGGTGCAAGGCGGCCAACTCCCGGATGCGGCTGGCGGAGATGTAGAGGTGACGAGCGCGGGTCATGAAATACACGGCATCGATATCGGGAGCCATCTTGTTGTTCATGAGGGCCATGTCGAACTCGGCGGCGAAGTCGGTGAGAGCGCGCATGCCGCGGACGACCACGGGGGCTTCGATCTCCTGCGCGTAGCGGACCATGAGCCCTTCGAAGGAGGTAACGGTGACGTTCTCGAAGTGCTGGGTCGCCTCTGTCATGAGGACGACGCGCTCTTCGATGGTAAAGAGTTCGTCCTTGCGCCCGAAGACCCCAACGATAACCTCGTCGAAGAGGCGGGAGGCCCGTTCGACGATGTCGAGGTGGCCGAGGGTGGGGGGGTCGAATCCACCGGGGTAGAGAGCTTTGCGTCCCATCCGCACCTCCGTGCGCCGTCAGTATCGATAGGTGGTTTCAGTATCGATATGTGGCAAGAGCGCCGTCACCATACCGACGCTCCTCGGAACGGGCTAGGGGGCCGAGGCGGTCGGGGCTTGGGTGTTCCAAGCCATGGCGTTTGACGGGATAGCGCCAGAGGAGGAGGCCGTCGTTGGCGACGGCGCCCGCCTCCAGCAAGGCGATGAGGGGAGCGGTGGCGTCCAGATCGTAAGGCGGGTCGGCGAAGACGAGGGCGTAGGGCATGTCGAGCGCTGGGAGGACGGCTTCGACGGGGCGCGTGAAGACGCGGGCGGAGGCTTCCAGACCGAGAGCGCTGAGGTTCTTGCGGATGACGTCGCAGGCGGCGGGGTTGCGTTCGACGAAGTCGACCCAGGTGGCCCCGTTGCTGAGGGCTTCGATGCCGAGGAAGCCAGCGCCCGCGTAGCAATCGAGGACGGGGCCGGGGAGCAGGTCAAGGATTTGGGGGCGGTTGAAGATGGAGTCGCGCATGCGCGCGGTGGCGGGACGGGTGCCGCGTACGGCGCCGGTCAGACGTCGTCCTGCAAGGTCGCCGGTGGCGACGCGAACGGTGGGGCTCATGGGGGCACGACCTAGCCCTCGACGCGAACGCTGATCGCGCGGCCGACGCGCACGTCGCCGTCCGAGACGATCAGTCGAAGTTCGTACTGGCCCGGGCGCGTGGGGGTGGTCCAGACAACCCAGCCGGCGGAACCGGAGCCGCCCAGTTCCCCCTCGTCGGCTTCCCAGACGGGAACGAGGAGTTCGTCGTTGGGGAGTGTGAGGCGCACGCCACCCGACTCCATGAAGTTGCTGATGGTCTCCCAAAGGTCTGCGCCGCCCGGGTCGGCGGAGACGTTGTCGAGAGCGATGCCGCCGAGGTTGAACTCTCCGATCAGGTCGAGCTTGAAGGCCATGCTGAAGCGGTTTTCGATCCAGACGGTGACGAGCTGGCCGTTGCGGTCCGGGTAGGTGAAGGACACGGAATTCGCGAAGGGGTCCCAGAAGAGGCCACTGGCACCGCCGTCCTGGAAGAGGCTGTTGCCGACCAGGGTGACCCGGGAGCCGGCCAGGATGGGTCCCGGCTCCTGAACGCTGACCGTCGCGGCGAGGGCGAGCGCCTCGCGCTGGGTGAGGACCTGGGTCGTGGCGGCGGCCCGGAGCACGCTCAGAGGCGAGACCGTGAGCAGGACCTTTTCGCGCGGGACGCGGTTGAGGACGGCCGGGAGCGAGTTGGCGAGGGTCTGGCGGAAGATCGACTGATCGCGGGGCGGCGACAGTTTGATCAGATCGACGGCGGCACCCAGTGCGGCGAGGTCGTAGGCGCCTTCATTGAAGCCGCTGGCGTCGCGGCGAGGGAGGGGGACATGCACGCTGATGCCGCGGGTGTCGCGATGGAGTTGATCGGCCAGTTCGTTGATGAAGGAGGTGAACTCTTCGCGCAGAGAAGGAACGATGAACTGGTAGTTGATGTCCACGCCGTCGTAGCGGCCGGTCTGGACCATGAGCAAGATGTTGTTGATGTGCTGACGGCGGAGTTGCTCGGAAGCGATCACCGTATTGAGGGTGTCGGCCTGGGTGGCGTCGGCATGGACGACGGGGTAAATGGCTTGTGTGACGTCGCTGGGAAGGGCCTCGACGCGGCCGAGGAGGGAGCCGTCGGCGGCGGGCACGAATCCCTCGGGGTTGATGATGGTGAGCGTGTTGACGGCGTCGGCGGCGAGGTCGGCGCCCTGGGGGAGAGTGCCGGTGACGGTGTCGCGGAACTGGAGGCGGCGCATGATGGCGAGGTTGGCGGGCGCGAACTCCAACTCGACGGCAGCGGCGACGCCATCCGAGGTGAGCTGGGCGGGATCGAGGCGCTCCCAGAGGCCGTCCAAGAAGGTGTAAGCGCCCAGGTTGCGCTGGTCCTGGGAAGGCGTGTTGAGGCGCAGGGTGAAGACGAAGGGGCCCTCGATGTCATCGGGGACGACGACGTCATAGATGGGGCTGACGGGCTGGAGGTTGTCGGGGACGTCGGGCAGGCGTTCGCGCAGCTCCGTGCGGATGCCCAGACCGGCGATCTGGTCGCCGATCACCTGGCCGACAGCGAGGTCGTCGGGGTCGGGTTCGTCGTCGAGCAGGGCGATGGGCGGAACGAAGAGCACCACGAGAGCGATGGCGAGCCCGACGACCGCCAGGCCGATCAGGATCAGGCCGCGATCGGGGCCGTGGCGGCCTGCCGGACGCGCAGGATCGCGGCTCTCGGGATCGCCCGGCGCGGGCGGCGCCCCACGCTGCGCGCCGATGCGGCGGGGCCCTCGTCGTTGGAAGGGGCCTTCACTCATCGCTGATAGAGAGTCGGTGTGATCGTGACCGTCCGTTCAGTGTTGTCGCCGCGCTGCAGGTAGACGAGTTCCACGGGCTCGCCGGGTACGACTCGACGCAGCACGGCGAAGTATGGCAGTTCCGGGGTGATGCCCAAGCCGCCAAGCTTGAGGAGGATGTCGCCGGGCCGGATACCGGCGTCGGCCAGCGCGCCGTTCTGGGTGATCTCGACAAGTAAGGTGCCCGTGTCGACGGGGAGGCCGAATTCGTCCTGGACGAAATCGTTGATCGTGCGCAGATCGACGACTCCGAGGTAGGGGCGGGGGAAGGAGCCGTCGGCGATGATGCCCCGGACGACTTCCAGCACTTCGTCGATCTGGATGGCGAAGCCGATTCCATCCACCCCCGAACCGTCAGGGAGTCCGCGAAGTCGGGAGGTGGTGAGGCCGATGACTTCGCCGTCACGGTTGACGAGGGCGCCACCGCTGCTGCCGACGTTGAGCGCGGCGTCGCTTTGGATCATGTGCTCCAGGATCTGGTCGCCGTTGGGGATCGTCGTGTTGGCAGAGCTCACGACGCCGGCGGTGACCGTGGTCTCGTCCTCGCGAATGGGCATGCCAATGGCCAGGACGAGGTCGCCGAGGCGGACGGAGGAGGAGGTGCCGAAGGGCACGGGAGTGAGGCCGGTCGCGTCGATTTGGAGCACAGCAATGTCGTTGAAGGGGATGTCGCTACTGATCAGGCGCGCTTCATGCACGCTGCCGTCCTGGAGGATGACCTCGATCAGATCTGCTCCGCGGATGACGTGCTGGTTGGTGATGATATGTCCGTCGGCGTCCATGATCAGGCCAGTACCGAGGCCTTGTTGAGCGGCGCCGTCGTCGTCTTCGACGACCACGAGGACCTGGACGATGCCGGGGATGACGCGCTCAGCGGCAATACGAAGTTCGTCGTCCTGCGCGTCGAAGGCTTCCGCGACGGCGGCTTCGACGGTGGTGCGGACTTCGTCGAGGCTGACGCCGTCGTCATCGAGAGCGAGGGTGATGAGAAGGGCGACGACCGCCCCCGCCACGACGGCGGCCAATGTCGCGGCCCAGACGGCCGTTGGTGGGGTAGGAAACCGCATCTCGCCTCTCGCGGTCCGCGTAACGCGGGAACCGCTGCCCGTCGCGCCTCGTCCGAGAGGTCAGTGTACAACGGCAGCTACTCGAAAGGAGCGGGCCGACGAAAACGAAACGGCAGGGATCAGACTGGCGGGGGAATACACCCCGCACCTGAGAAGCGTATATACTCCTGGCCGGCACTAGAACATCTGGTCGGCCTGGGATCTCGATCCCCGGTCGATTTCTGTATTCGCCCCGGAACCGGCCCGGAGCTCAGCCAGAACCTGGGCTCAGTCAAAACAGGGACTCCGCCATGCCCCCAACCAAACCCGTGCCGAT
>JAPUIR010000241.1 GCA_027296805.1 Chloroflexota bacterium
TGTCGGGGCTGCCCGTCGGAAACTCGCGAACGAAGGGGTCGCCGCGCTGGTCAAAGTCGAGGGTTGTCGCCGGGTTGGAGCCCATATCGATGGCGGGGCTGCCGGACAGCAGGGCGAGGGTCTGGGTGGGGCCGCCGTTGTTCTGGAGGAGGCCGAGGAGCGGATCGGCCAAGTTGCCGCTGGTACCGACGATGTTGTTCGTGGTGGCCTCGGTGATCGAGTTGCCGATGTCGCTCCCGATCAGGCTGTTCGTGGCGCTGACAGTGGAATCGGGGGCCTTGACGATATCCGGCCCGGTCCCGCCGGACGTGACGGTGTTGTCCGCCACGATTGTGCTGATCAGGGTGAGGGACGGAGCGGTCAGGGCGATCGGTCCATTACAGGTGGTCTCGATCTCGATGAAGTTTTGGGTCCAGAGACCGCCACCTTCTGTCTGCGCCATATTGTTGGCGATGGTCGAGTTGCGGATGTCGAAGCGGACCTGGTCGGGGTCTGTGCCTGAGCGGTCGTCGAAGATGGCGCCGCCGCGGCCGGACGCGGTGTTGCCGCTCAAGGTTGAGTTGGTGATGGTGACCGCGCCGAGGCCCGCGCCGTCGGAGTAGATCCCGCCACCGTCGGAGGCTGTGTTGTCTGAGATGGTGGAGTTGGTGACGGTGAGCGTGTCGAAGTTGGCGATGCCGCCGCCGTCGGAGGCGTCCTCCGCGGTGTTGCCGTCGATCGTGGAGTCGGTGATCTCCAGCGTGCCCTCCTCGTTGAAGATGCCGCCGCCGTCGCCGTCGACGGTGTCGTTCCTGTCGATCGTGGAGTCCTTAATCGCCAGATCGCCCTCGCCGTTCCAGATCCCGCCACCGTTGCCGTCGGTTGAGGTGTTGTCCGTGATCATGGAGTCGGTGATCGTGGTTTCGCTGTCGCTGTTGCCGTTGAGACAGATGGCGCCGCCGTCGTTCCCGGCCGTGTTGCCGGAGAAGGTGGACCTCGTGATGGTGACGTTCGCGTCGCCAGTGACCTCGAGAGCGCCGCCGGCGCTCCCGGCCTCGTTGCCGGAGAGCGTGGAGCC
The DNA here is from genome assembly GCA_027296805.1 of Chloroflexota bacterium. Taxonomy (GTDB): domain Bacteria; phylum Chloroflexota; class Dehalococcoidia; order Bin125; family Bin125; genus JAPUIR01. Next base: position 1,058 of record JAPUIR010000241.1, read on the forward strand.
GTCGATCGTCAGCGTGCCCTGCGCGAAGGCGATCCCGCCGGCGTCGCCGCTCTTGCCAAGCGCCATGTTGTTGGAGATGGTGGACTCGTCGATCGTCAGCATGCCGTCCGCGAAGAAGATCCCGCCGCCGTCGCCGTCAATCCCGAGCGCCTTGTTGTTGGCAATGGTGGAGCGGTCGATCGTGAGGTCGGCGCCGGCGCTGAGGATGCCGCCGCCGTTGCCCGTGGCCTCGTTCCCGTCGATGCGCAGGTCGGTGAGCCTGACGGTGGGAGCGCCGTTGGTGCTCTTGATCTCGAGGGCGCCGCCGGTGCTGCCGGTGAGGGAGAGGCCGACGATCTCGACCTGGATGACTCCTGAGGCGCCGTCGATGGTGAGGGTGCGGGAGTCTCCGATGTTCCGGGCGTCGATGGTGAGGAGGGTGGCGCCGGGGCCGCTGATGGTGAGGTTGGTGGTGATGTCGGGGAGGGAGGTGGCGGCGAGGGTGATGGTCTGGGGATTGTCGAAGAGGGAGCTGAAGATGATGAGGTCGAGGTCGGCTGAGGCTTCGGCGGTCTGGATGGCGGCGCGGAGGGTGCAGACGCTACCGGCCGTCGCACAAACGCCGTCTCCGGACGTGGCGTCTGCGCCGTCGCCGATGTCGTTGACGACGATAGGGCTGCCGTGCCCCCCCTGAACCGTGAGGCGCGGGACGCCCGCGACCAAGAGCGCGATCAGGACCAGGGCGGCGAGCAGGCCGCGCGTCCAGTGCGCGACGACGACGTTCGCGAATGACGCGATTGGCATGGTGGCCTCCAGCCCAGGGAGCCGGCCTGAAGAGAGAGGGCCGTCGTCTGAGTCAGGAGTAGGAGAGCGTTTGCTGAAGCGAGGGGATATCACCAATATTGGTGATGGGATGTGTGGTCAATTTCGGTGATGGACATGGTTATCACCAATATTGACCACACGCTCGCTGGACGATCATCCAGTTGCAGCGACTCGATGCCGCCCGCGTGGGCGTGTCTTGACCCGCGCGAGAGGCGCTCCCGGAATGCGACCAGCGGAGCGATGTGCGGTGCTCTGAGAGGCCGAAATGACGTTCATCGAAGTCAATGGCGTCGGGCTCTTCTGGCACGGGGCAGGAGCCCAGCGCCCGCCGGGCTCGCCCGCTCACGAATCCGTACGCGGACTTCCGCGCTAACCCTCGATCTGCTTCTGGGGCGCGATTCGGGGCGGCTGGCGGCCGGCCACGGTCGCCGGCGTCTTGAAGCCAAGCGGGGTGCGCATCTGCTGTTCGGCCACCCGCGAGGAGAGGAAGCCCAGACGCTGGAGGCGCTGAAGCCAGGCGGTGGCGAAGCCTTGGATGATGTTGTTGCCGTCGTCGATGCGACAGGACGTGCCCAGGTCGGAGCACATGTAGAGCCGCATCAAGGTGCGCTTCGCGGGCAGCGGCAGGAAGTCGATCCCGCCGACCGGCTCCCCGCCGAGTTCGATCTGGAAGAGCTCGGGCAGGTCCTCGTCCTCAGGCTTGTTGGAGGTGACGTGGAAGTGCTCTTCCTTCCACTTGAGCAGGGGCGCCATGCTCTTGAGATGCGGCAGCACGATGTCGCGGCCGCCTTCTAAGACCCACTCGAACGAGGGATAAGGGCCGTGCAGATGGTCGTCGGGCCCTTCGATCTCCGGGGTGAGCGCGTCGTCGGCCATCGAACGTCCTTTGGGCAGTACGCGTTGCGCGGATCGTCGGAATTGGGCGCGGCGCCGATACTTCGTCCCGCACCTGACGCAGCGCTGCACCTGGAAGCATGCTAGCGGGTCGTCTGCGTTGGGGCAGGCCGCGTTGGGGCAGTCGGCCTGCAAGGCGGCTGGGGCTGGAGCAGGCCGACATCGAGGAGGCGGAGGTCGCCATCATCGCGCTGCCCGAGCTGGAAGACCCGGTGTCGGTCGCGCGGGCGGCGCTTGCGGGAGATGAACAGCGACCTGCGGATCGTGACCTGGGTGGCCGACCCCAGTCCTCGGCTGGACGCCCTGGACGTCGATACGCACTGGCAGACCATGGCGAACGCACCCGCTCGGCTCGCTTGCCGAGAGACGCTTGTTACGCGGCACCCTCACGCGCCAGCGCGACCTCGTTGGCCGATTCGCCGGCGAGGTGGCTGAGATAGATCGGCACGAGGGGAAGCACGCAGGGCGAGACGAAGGAGAGGAAGCCGCCGACGAACGCAATCGCGAAGCCGAAGGTGCCCGTGACGTCTCCGCCGGTGTTCGTGGCCTCTTCCGTGAAGCCGGGCAGGAAATTGAAGCTCTCGTTGAGGACCGTGACGCGGTCGAGCAGGATCAGCATGCCGATGAAGATGATGAGGACACCCGACGCGATCGAGATGATCTGCATGTAGGGGCCCATTTTCTTGAGCAAGGCGGTGCTGGAGCCGAGCGCGGCCCCGGCGATTAGGAAGGGAATCCCGAGACCGACGGCGTAGAAGACGAGGAGGAGGGTCGCCTGTCCGACGGAGCCGGTGTCCGCGGCGAGGGTCAAGATGCCGGCGAGGATGGGTCCGACACAGGGCGTCCAGCCGACGGAGAACGCACCGCCCACGAAGATCGAGCGTCCGTAGCGACGGTAGCGACCACGCCGAATTGGGGCGTCGACGGACGGCAGCGTGTTGCCAAACTGGGCCGTGCGCATGAGGAAGGGGATCGTGATCAGCTCGGTCAGATGCAAGCCCAGGATGATGAGCGCGGCCCCGGCGAAACGCTGAAACCAGATGATGTTGTCCTGCAGCGCAACGCCGACCAGGCCAAGGGAAGCGCCCAAGATCACGAAGACGACCGAGAAGCCGGTGACGAAGGCCACGGCGTGCAGGAACGTCGCGCGCCGTGGGGGCGCGACGTCGACAAAGCTGCCAGCGGCCTGAGCGGTTGCCATCCGTCTATCCTAATGCGGCGGTAAATCAGCGTGGTGACGCGCCGAAACAGGCGACAGTGAGGTTACGGTGCGCGGTCCGCGTCGGATGTGCGGGCGGGGCCCTGAAGAGGCGGCAGGACAGTGGTTGCTCGGTCGTCGGGGGCGATCTCGGTGGTGATTCCCAC
>JAPUIR010000242.1 GCA_027296805.1 Chloroflexota bacterium
GCGAGCCCGCCGATCGCCTCGCTCCGCGTCTGCCGCACATGCGCCTCCGCCAACGATCGCAGCGCCTCGACGTCCGCCATCACCTCCGCCGGGTCCCGTCCGTTCAGCCCGAGGACCTCCACCGTGGCCTCCGCCAGCGGACGCATTCGCAGCACCCGCGCGGCGCCGCTGAAGCGCTGCAACAAGCGGCGCGTACTCGGTGGCTCATCGACCAGGTGACACAGCGCCGGACCGTAGCCCCAGAGGAACGCCTCCACCGCGTCGACCGCCGTGCCCTCCTCCTCGTAGCGCGACAACCGCTGCAGGGCCTGCCCCAGCAGCCGCTCGACCCGGGCGGCGCGCTCTTCATGGCCGAAGTACTGGTCGCGAAAGTCCACCAACACGTCTCGCACCACCCGATCGAGCGTCAGGAGCGGCTTCAGCGTCGCCAGCCGGTGGGCCCGCAGGTCGTCCTCCAGGGCGGGCTGCACCTCCACCAGATATGCGTCGGTCACCCAGTCCAGCGCGACGGGCATCTCCTCCATCGCCTGGACCGGACCGATCGTGTAGTCCGGCCGCCAATCATGAAAGAACACCACCAGTGTGACCACCGAGGCCCCGTACACATCCCCCAGCGCATAGTCGCCCGCCACCCCCACGTAGCGAATCTGCTCCTGTCGCTGCCGCAGCATCGTCGCGATCCTCTGGGCGCGCTCCTCCCAATTCTTGAAGCCCTGCCACGAGACGGGCTTCCCGCCCAGCACCCCTAGAGTGGGATCCGGCTCAGCCAACCCACCACTCCGAATCGCTAGAAGGCTCCAACGCGCTAGAAGCCCTTGTACCGGTTCGCGATCGGGAAACGCCGCTCCCGCCCGAAGGCGCGCGAGGTCACCTTCAGCCCCGGCGCCGCCTGGCGACGTTTGTACTCCGCCCCCGTCACCAACGTCATCACCCGCCGCGCGTCGGCCTCGTCGTAACCCATCCCCACGATCTCATCCAGCGTGCGGTCGTCCTCCACGAACGCCTCCAGGATCGGGTCCAGCCGCTCGTACGGCATCAGCGATTCCTCATCAAACTGGTCCGGACGCAGCTCCGCACTGGGCGGCTTCTCGATCACCGCGACCGGGATCACGTCCCGCCCTGCCTGCGCGTTCAGATAGCGCGCCAGCCGGTAGACCATCGTCTTGGGCACATCCTGAATCACCGCCAGCCCGCCCGTCATGTCCCCGTAGAGCGTCGTGTAGCCCGTCGCCGACTCGCTCTTGTTGCTCGTCGTGAGCACCAACGAGCCAAACTTGTTGCTCAGCGCCATCATCAACATGCCGCGGATGCGGGCCTGCAGATTCTCCTCCGCGACGTCCGCCTCCCGCCCAGCGAACGCACTCTCCAGCGATCCCAGCGCCGACTCGAACACCGGCTCGATCGGGATCGACAGCAGCTCGATGCCCAGGTTCTCGGCCAACGCTTGCGCGTCCGCCACGCTCCCCTCTGACGAGTAGCGCGATGGCATCGAGACGCAGGTCACGTTCTCCGCCCCCAGCGCGTCGACCGCGATCGCGGCCGTCAACGTCGAATCAATCCCCCCGGATAGTGCGATCACCACCTACTCGAAACCCGTCTTGCCCACGTAGTCCCGCGTCCCCAGCACCAGCGCCTTGTAGATCGCCTCCTCCTCGGACGGGGTCGGTTCAATCCCCGCCGCCTCGATCGCTGGGCGCTCCGCCGCCGCCTCCGACACCACCGTTGCCGTCGTCTCCCCCAGCGGAAGCCGCCTTCGTCGCGGATCGTGCAACCGCACCTGGGTCACGAACTCCACGTCCAGATCGGCCACCAGCATCGTCTCCTCGAAAAGCGGCGCCCGCGCCAGCAGCTCCCCGCGCGGGTCGTGGATCATGCTGTCGCCCGGGAACACCAGCGAATCCTGCCCGCCCACGAGATTGCAGTAGCAGACGATCGACGCTGTATCGGACGCCCGCGTCGACAGCATCTTCTCGCGCTGCTCCATCTTGCCCCCGTGGAAGGGCGAGCCGTTGATATTGACGATCACCTCGGCGCCGGCCAGCGTCTGCTCCTGCGCCGGCCCCGACGAATACCAGATGTCCTCGCAGATGTTCACACCGATCCGCACGCCGGCCACCTGGAAGACGGGCGCCTCTTGGCCCGGCCGGAAGTAGCGCGCCTCGTCGAAGACGCCGTAGTTGGGCAAGTAGTGCTTGTGGTAGCGACCGTGCACCGCCCCGTCGTGGATCAGCGCCGCCGCGTTGTAGGGATCGAACGCGTAGTCGACGAAGCCCACGACCGAAGTCACGTGCATCCCCCGCGTCGACGCCGCCAGCTCCTCCAGCGCCGCCAGGTTGTCGTTCACGAACGTGCGGCGCAGGACCAAGTCCTCGGGCGGATAGCCGGTGATCGCCAGCTCTGGGAAGGCCACCAGGTCTGCGCCCAGCCCCTCCGCCTCTTCGATCCGCGCGCGCATCGCCGCCACGTTGCCCGCGATGTCGCCCACGGAGAGGTTGATCTGTGCCAGCGCGATTCGAAACTGTCGCATAAACCCTCGTCCCTTCGCAGGACTTAGTGTCTAAGTTACACGAAGTCGCTCAGGGTCCACAGTTGCAGAGTCGCCCGCCCGCGTCCGCGGGGATACACTCGATCGTTGTCGCACCCGAAATGGCCAAAGCCCTGAGCACCAACCCCCCTCTGGCGGTCGACCTTCAAGCCGTGACCTATCTCCATCCTGGGGAACGGGGGGTCGAGCGCATCGATCTCCAGCTCCCATCTGGGAGCGTGCTCGCCCTCCTGGGCCCCAACGGCTCAGGCAAGAGCACAATCCTGGGCCTGGTGGCGGGCTTCTTGGAAGCGCAGCAGGGCGCGCTGACCGTCTTCGAGCAGCAAGTCACACCCGGACTGCGGGCCCGCATCGGCATCGTCTTCCAGGACAGCAGCCTCGATGCGCTCATGACCGTGCACGAGACCCTTTGGTTGCACGGCCGTCTCTTCGGGCTCGGGGGCGACTCCCTGCGCGGCCGCATCGACGAACTGCTCGACCTCACCAACCTGCGCGACCGCAGCCGCGACACCGTCGAGACGCTCTCTGGCGGCCTCAAGCGCCGCCTCGAACTGGCGCGCGCCGTTCTCCACCAGCCCGACCTCGTCCTGCTCGACGAGCCCTCGCTCGGACTCGACCCCGACTCCAAGGCGCGGCTCTGGGCCATGCTGCTCGCCATCAACGCCGATGGCGCAGCCATCCTCGTCGCGACCAACGATGTCGCCGAGGCGGAGCAGTACGCGCAGTCCGTCGTCTTCCTAGAGCACGGCCAGATCGTCGCCGAGGGCACCCCCGCCGACCTCAAACGCGGCCTGCGCCGCGACAGCGTCCGCGTCGAATGGCCCGACGCTCCCCAAGACCTGGCCGGCACGCTCAGCAAGTGGTCTGGCGTCGGCCAGATCACCTTCGCCCCACCACTCGTCCACGCCACCGTCGACGACGCCTCCTCCTTCGTGCCCGACCTCTTCGGCATCGCCGAGGGCGCCATCCAGGGCATCCGTATCCGCGAATCGACCCTGGAGGACGCCTACTTCCTCCTCGTCGGCGAGTCGCTCAACGGCCTCAATCCGCCCGCAGAGCAGCCCCAACCCTCAGAAGAGACAGGGCAATGACCGCGATCGTTGGCGGCGCGGTCGCCTCGTGGGCGCTGCTCCAGCGCGACTTGCGCGCCTTCGTACGCGCACGCTCGCAGCTCTACTCCTCCGTCCTCCTCCCCCTCATGCTGCTCGCCATCCTCGGCACCGGCGTCTCCGACGGTCTCAACCCCACCTCACGCGTCATCCGCGACGGCGACTACATCTCCTATCTCGCCCCCGGCATGATCGCCCTCACCGCCCTCTTCTCCTCCACCTTCTCCAGCGCCTCCTTCTACCGCGACCGCGACTCCGGCATGCTGCGCACCTTGCTCGCCTCCCCTCACGGCGTCCGCACCAACCTCTTCGGCAAAGCGCTCGCCGCCGTCACCATCGGCTCCATGCAGGCCATCCTCATCCTCATCATTGCCGCGGCGATCCCCGGCATCGACCTGGCCTGGCAGTACGGCTGGCTGGGGGGCGTCGCCCTGGTCGTGACGGGCATCCTGGCCATGAACTTCCTGCTCTCGGGGATCTCCTTGCTCGTCGCGACGCGCATCCGCACGATGCAGGGCTTCCACCTCATCATGAACCTGGTCCTCTTCCCGCTCTTCTTCCTCTCCGGCGCCTTCTTCCCCCTCGACGCTCTCCCGGATTGGCTCCGCGTGCTGGGCTTGGCCAACCCACTCACCTACCCCGTCGACCTCATGCAGACCGCCGCCTACGCCTCCAACAACTCGGGCTTCATCGGCCCCGCAATCGACTTCGCTGTTCTCGGGGGGCTCGCGATCGTCTTCTTCGCGCTCGGCCTAAGGCGCGCGCCCCGCGCTACCTGATGCCAGCCTCCCACGGTCGCTCCGCCCGCGTCGTTCTCTCGGCGATGGCGCTCGCCGCGCTCGGTCTCTTCCTCACGGCCTGCGGGAGCAGCGACCCTTCTCCCGACCCCACCACCCTCGTCCCCGTCCTGGAGTCGACTGACACCGCCACCGGCGAAGTGCGCCTCGTCCTGCGACTGCGTGAGCGTGACGGTGGCGACGCGGTCTTCCCGGCCGGCACCACATTCAACTTCCGCTATCTCGACAGCGTCGATGGGGGATTTCGTTTCCGCGATCAGACGCCCGCCCAGGCCCTCTCTTTGGGAGTCGAGACATATTATGTCGCCTACGCCACCTTCGATCGCGAGGGGCTGTGGGCGATCGAAGTCGTGGCCAGCCCGCCTCAGGGCGAACCCCGCAGCAGCGGCCGCCTCCAATTCGCGATCGACACTGCCCCAGACATCGTCCGGCCGGGCGACCCTGCTCCACGCTCACCCAGCTCAATCCTCGCCCCTGCCCCCCGCGAGCAACCCAGCGGCGATCCCAGTCCGGACGCCTCGCTCTACCGGACTTCGGTCGTGAGCGCCCTCGATCAGCAACGGCCGTTCGTCGTCCTCTTCAGCAACGTCGACACTTGCCTGAACAGGGGCCGCTGCCGGCGTGCGCTCGACCAGATCGAGCGTCTCGCCCCCCAAGCCGACCTGCTGGCGATCCACTCTCAGCCCTTCGAGATCGGTCCCGACGGCAGCCGCGTCCGCAGCGACCCCGACATCTTCAGCGAGTGGCGTCTCGGTAGCGACCCCTGGATCTTCGTCGTCGGCGCGGACGGCCTCGTGCACGCCTCCTTCGAACTCGTCGTCACAGACGACGACTTGTTGGCCGCCTTGGAAGCCGTCACCAAATAGCTTGTATCTAGACAGGGGGCGGCGCCCCCCTGAGACCCCCCGCATGTTCGCACCACGGGGGATGGGGATGCATGGGGTGGCAGAGGCTGGAGAGGCGTGCGGTGGATCGAGTGGCAAGGATGGGGAGTCGTTACGGAAGCGATGTTCGGGTTTCCCCCGGGAGTGCAGAGGGCGGGACGCCCTTTGCAAGGGGGG
>JAPUIR010000243.1 GCA_027296805.1 Chloroflexota bacterium
TACCAGCTGACGATGGTGGAGGCGTACCTGCGCGACGACCTCACCGATGAGGCCAGCTTCGAGCTAACGATCCGGCGGCTGCCCGCGCAGCGCAACTTTCTTCTCTTGGCAGGCTTGGCGGAGGCCGTCGACTACCTCGAATCGCTGCGGTTCGAGAGGAGCGAGCTGGACCATCTGGCGTCGCTCGGACTCTTCTCCAACGCGCTGCTGTCCTACCTCGCGGACTTTCGGTTCAGCGGATCGCTGGACGCAGTCCCGGAGGGCACCCCAGTCTTCGCGGGCGCGCCTCTGCTGACCTTGACTGCCCCGCTGCCGCAAGCCCAATTGGTTGAGACGGTGCTGCTCAATCTGATCAGCAGCGGGACGATGCTGGCGTCGAAGGCTGCCCGGGTGATGGCGGCGGCGCGGGGGCGGTCGTTGGTGGACTTTGGAGCGCGACGCACGCACGGCATCGATGCGGGGTTCATGGCCGCGCGCAGCCTCTACTTGGCCGGTTTCGACGCGACCTCCAACGTTGAGGCAGGGCGTCGCTACGGGATTCCGGTCTCCGGCACGATGGCGCACTCGTTCATCCAGGCCCATCCGTCGGAGCTCGACGCCTTTCGTGCCTACGCCCGCGCCTACCCCCAAGGCACGCTGCTGGTCGACACGTACGAGACAGCGGGCGGGATCGCCAACCTGATCGCGCTACGTGATGAGCTCGAACGTGACGAACTCGGGCAGGAGTTCCAGATTCGCTCGGTCCGGATCGACTCCGGCGACCTGGCCGCCGAGGCCTTCGCGTCGCGGGCCCAACTCGACGCGGCGGGGCTGGAGAGTGTGCAGATCGTGGCCAGCGGCGGCCTGGACGAGTACGGCATCGACGCGCTGCTCGGGGCAGCCGCGCCGATCGATGGGTTCGGCGTAGGGACCAACGTGGGAACGTCGGCGGACGCGCCCAACTTGGAATCGGTCTACAAGCTGGTGGAGTTCGCGGGGTCGGGCCGCAGCAAGCGGTCGTCGGGCAAGGAGACGTTGCCGCACCGCAAGCAGGTCTTTCGCCGCTTCAGGGAGGGACACGCGATCGGCGACACGGTGGCGCTGCGGGAGGAGACGCTGGAGGGCACAGCGCTTCTGGAGCCGGTCATGCAAGGCGGGCGGGCAGCCGGGTCGATGGACTTGTCGCTGGACGCCGCACGCACCCGGGCAGCGGCGGGGCTTGCCGCTCTGCCGGACAATCTGCGTTCGCTCGACCCCAGCGACCCATATCCAGTGACGCTGAGCGAGGCCTTGCAGGAGGGGACCGCAGCGCCGCCCCCCCAAGGGGGGCGCGCCTCGGACTAGCGTCCCAGGGGGAGCGGGCCCGACCGCGCAGAGTACCGCGATGGCACCACAGCACGACCGGGCCCGGAACTCGAAAGCCGCAACGTCGTAAACGGGGCGGCGCACGGGATGCGGATGCGCCTGCCACCACGACAGTTGCGGGAGTTCACCCCCCGTTTGGTAGACCCCCCGTCGTCAATGGCGTGACGGCCCGTCCCATCAAGCGGGTGGAATTGTGATCTGGCGGCCAGTGGCGCTCAGCCGGTAGACCCTGCGCGGCGGATCCGTCTCGAAGTCCATGCGCATGAGGACCACGCGACGCTGCAGGAGGCCGGCCAGCGCTGAATCGATGGAGCGGACGGGGCGACGGCAGGAGCGCGCCAGCCCGTCGCGGTCGAGAGGGCCGGCCCGCAGAGCCGCCAGGATCGCGAGTTCACGTGCGCCAGCCGGACGATTCTCTCTGCGCACAGGCCGCCCTCAGCCGGGACGCTGCCCGATGCCTTCGACATGGACAAAGGTGAAGAAGGCGTCGGGCTCGCGGGCCCATTCCCGCCAGCCGCGCGCGATGGTGTCGAGGTCCTCCTGCGACGCCAGCCCGTGGCGCAGGGCCTGTTCGCCGACGGTGGAGCGCAGAATCCGCTCCGACCAGGAGTCGCCCCAGTTCAGGATCGCGTCCCGCTCCGTGAAGGTCCAGGTTGACGTCGTGATCGCGATCTCGCTGAAACCCGCCGCAGAGAGCCAGGACGGGATGCGACGCCCCGCATCGGCGTCGGCGCCGTTGCGTTCCGCCACCTGATGGTAGATCTGCAGGAATCGCTCGATGCGGGGATCCTTCGGCCAGGCCACCATCGTGCCGTAGTCGGCGTCCCGCACCGCGACGCAGGCTCCCGGTTTAAGTACGCGTTGCATCTCGCTCAGCGCGTCGACGGGCGCCGTCAGGTGCTGCAAAACCTGATGGGCGTAAGCGACATCGAACGAGGCGTCCGCGAAAGGCAGGGCGTACACGCTCGCCCTCGAGAGCTCTACGTCGTCGCGCTGCTCACGGCGCGCGTGGGCGCGCGCCTCGCGCAAGATGCCGCCCGCCGGGTCGATCGCGACCACGCCACCCGGGGCGACGTAGCGAGCGAGCCCCGTCGTGATGGTGCCGGGGCCGCAGCCCACATCGAGCAAACGCATCCCGGCTTGGAGGCGGGGCAGGAGGAACGCGGCCGCCTCTTCCGCCGTGCGACGAGCGTGCTGCTGAACCACGGAGTCATCGTGGCCGTGGATGTAGACGTTTGAGTCGGCAGCCGTGTCGCTCACGGCTCGCAGCGTACCCGCTCAGCTGGTCATGCCTCCGTCGATCAGGAACTCGGCGCCGCTGCAGTAGGAACTCTCGTCGGAGGCAAGGAAAAGGGCGAGTTTGGCGACCTCGTCCGCCTCGGCGACCCGCCCCAATGGGATGCGTCGGTTGAAGGCGTCGAGGCCGCCGGAGTCGATGCCGGGCACCTGCTGCAGCATGGCGGTGTCGATCAGGCCGGGGTGAATTGAGTTGACCCGGATGCCGTGCTGGCCCAGCTCTTGCGCGGCCGATTTCGTCATGCCCCGCACGGCCCACTTGCTGGCGCCGTAGGCGATTGAGCCCCGACCGCCCCGCAAGCCCGCGATCGAGGAGATGTTCACGATCGATCCGGCGCCGTTGTCGATCATCACAGGAGCGACGTGTTTCATCCCCAGGAAGACACCCACCTGGTTCACGTCGATGATGCGGCGGTAGTCCTCCAGCGGCATCTCCGTCAGGGAGCCCGACATGTAGATGCCCGCGTTGTTGACCAGGACGTCGATTTTGCCGTGCTGCCCGACGACTTCCTGCACGATGGTGCGCCACTCGTCCTCGCTGGTGACGTCCTGGTGCAGATAGGTGCCCCCGATCGCCGCAGCGATCTCGTTGCCTTCCTTGTCGAGCACGTCGGTCAACACGACCGCGGCGCCCTCGGATGCGAACAGGGTGGCCTCCGCGGCCCCCTGCCCTCGCGCGCCGCCGGTGACTAGCGCCACCCTCCCGTCCAGCCTGCCCATAGTCGGACCTCCTCCATCGTCTCTGTGGAGGTCCGAGGCTAGTGCACGCAGCGCCCGCCGTCTCAGGGGCAGAGCGCGCAGTATGGGGCGGGGCCAGACGCTCCTAATCCTGGCACTGCGGGAGCGCGAAGGTGTAGAAGGGATGGACCCCGGCTGAGGTGTTGACCGCAGGGAAGGCGTTCTTCCAGCACCCCTGCCGAGGCGGCTTCTCTTCCGCGATCGGCGTGACCTCGCCGTCTTGGGGAACGCTGGGAGGCTCCGCAGGCGGGAGCACGACGGGTGTCCCCTCCAGATCGCCCCCTGAGGGGCGGGCGCCATTCGGCGTCTCTGCGACGAGTGGCGGATCGGGTGGGCAGCAGACAACGGTCGGATCCGTTGGGTCGAAGAACGACGCGGGCGGGCTCTGGAGCGATGCAGCAGGCGCATCCGGGACGGTGAGCAGGGGATCGCCCCTGCCCGACGGCGGCTCGAAGCCAAGACCGAACACCGGCGGCGAGGCGACCGGCAGCAGCCCGATGGCCGCGCCAAATCTCGGGCTGAGGCCTGGCAGGGAGGCCGAAGCCTCCGTCGAGCGATCCGTCGAGCCCCCGCTGAAGACTGAGAAAAAGAGAATCGCGACCATGACGACCAGCGCGCCCAGCGGTACCAAGCCCGCGCCGAGCGCGAACGACATGATCTGCGAGAGGCCGTTGGAGGCGGCCGTCGCGGGCGTCGACGCGGAGGATGCCTGCGCCCCGACGGAGGCACCGCTGCCCACTCCGGAACTGGCACCGGCGCTGCCGCCGGCACTGGCCCCGGCGTTGGCCGCGACCGCGCCCGCCACGACCTTGCCGCGCAGAGCCGCGGGCACTGCAATCAGGGCGAGGCCCGCGAGCCCCGCGAAGAGCGCCTCGGGAGCAACTAGGTGCTGCTCCCGGGCCGAACAGACGGAGCAGCCTCGGATGTGACGCTGAATCCGGTTGCGGGTGCGACGATCGAGCGGCGCGGGCTGCGCGCTGATCGCGTCCAGCTCGTTGCAGCGATCGCGGCTGCGCAGGAGGAGGACTGCGCCGACGGATTCCGCGAGGGCGGTCCGCAGCCGCGACAAACGGGTGTACATGGCACCTCGCGTGATGCCGAGGGCGTCGGCGAGTTCCTCGGCCGGCATTCCCTGGCGCACATGCATATCCAAGAGGGCGTAGTCGCCGGGGCTCAGCCCCGTCGCCGCGCCCCAGACAAGATCCGCCAGCTCCCGACGCTGCGCGAGGCGTTCGGGATTGCTGTCGGTGTGTTCGTCGACGGCGGTGAAGCTGATCGTCTGAGCGCCGTCGGCGGCGATCTGCCGCCGCCCGTGACGTTGTTCGTCGATCGCGGCGTTGCGTGCGACGGTGAAGAGCCAGGCCTTGAAGTGGGTCGGTGCACGGCCATCGGAGAGCTGCTCCCAGGCGTTGACGTAGGTGCCTTGCACGACGTCGGCCGCGAGATCGGCATCGCGCACAATACGGATCGCGAAATCGTAGAGCGCGTCGGCGTGACGGTCGTAGAGGGCGGCGAACGCGGCACGGTCGCCGCCGGTCGCCGCCGCGACCAGCTCCGTATCGGACTGGGCAGCGAGTTGGGATGGGTTCGGAGGGGATGCGGTGGTCATGGCGCCACCTCGGCGGCCTGACACCCCAGGGGCATCCTCTGCAAGACAGGGCAAGAAGACACGTCCGCACCTCCGTGCGTCACGCGACACTGCCTCACTGCGTCTAACTGGAGCGTCGGCGCCCTTGCCTTGGTGGTGTCTCCAGCCACAACCCGGAGAGTCCACAGGCGCCGACTTACGGCGGAGTTCGACCTTACGCCGCGAGCACACGAGTCGTCAAGTTCGTGTCTCGTGCAACTAACTCCGGAAGGCGCGCAGCCGTGTCCATACGACACGGCTGCCGCTGCGTGGGATGAACACCTGTCACATCCGGACCGCACGGCGAATCTTTACGCCAGATCTGTAAGGTCCGG
>JAPUIR010000244.1 GCA_027296805.1 Chloroflexota bacterium
TCCCCGGTCCGGCACGAACACCAAATCGATCAACGCCTGGTAGAAGAAGCGATCCTCCGACAACAGCGACTCCAACCCCTGGTTTTGCTCGGACCAGGTGAAGCCCCCATCGAACGAGAACAACATGCCGACCCCTTGAGACATGATCATCGGCCCGATGCTGGAAAAGACCGGTACCGTCACTCCCCACAGCGCGAAGTCGGCCGCCAGCGGCTGGAACGTGTCACCGCCGTCCAGGGTGATCCGCACGGCGGCGCTGCCGCCCTCGCTCAAGCTGACGACCGCGAACTGCTCGAAGTTCTGCGGGTTGGCGTGGATCGAAAACGGATCGAAGTTGGGCGACCAGGCCTGATCGACGGAGCCGATCACCGTCGACCTGAGTCCGCCGTCGTTGCTCGCGACGATGCCGGTCCCCGGCACGCCATACAGAAACGAATCCAGCACGAACGAACTCACCGCCACCGCTTCCAACTCCGTGTCGCGCCAGGTGGAGCCCCCGTCCGTGGAGATCAGCGCTGTCGTCTCGAATCCGGCCTGCGGGGCGATCCCCCCGACAACGATCGTGAGCCCAATCGGATCCAGCGCCACACGGGAGCGCACGTCACCCGGCCAGTCCAGCGCCACCCACGTCGCCCCGCCGTCGGTACTGAGGAAGCCCGCCCCCGCGCCCGCGGCGAGGACGTTGGCGCCGGCGCCGGACGTCGTCACCTCGCTGAAGTCCCCCGCGGGCGAGATCCGCTCCCAGCCGTTCACGTTCGCTGGATCGACGCGAGGATCAGGCGGCGCTGCTTCTCCCTGTTGCGCCGCGGGCTCGGCGGGCTCCGCGGGCTCCTCCGTGGGAGTGACCTCCCGCGCGGGCTGCTCCACGGGCTCGCTCACGGCGGGCTCGTCTTCCTTGGCAGGAGTCACATCGATCGCAGGGTTGCCGCTACAGGCCGCCAGCAGGAGCACGGCAACCAACCCCACCCCACCCAGCCGGCCGAGAATCTTAGTCGTCTTCAAGCCTGCCCTGCTCCCGCGTATGCAGATAGACGCTCCAGCCCCGCGCGAAGAACTCCAGCCCGCTGCGATAGGCGCGGTTCTGGACCAGCACGTTCGCCATGTACGTCGCGATGAAGTACGACCCCACGATCATGAACACCACCGCCAGGATCTTGGTCCAGCCGGGCAGCGTCATGATCAACAAGACCGAGATCAGCGTGCCCAGAACCAGCCCCGACCACGCCGCTCCGTGTACCCAACGACCTTCTCGCTTCCGCTTCCGCGTGTAGATCTCGGCCAGCGAGCGCGAGATCTTCTCACGCGGCGCCGCTTCGCGCTCGCTCGTGCCGCAGGTGGGACAGGTCTCGTCGCGTTTGCGCAGCGGCGTGCAGCAGTAGCCGCAGAAACGCCCCAAGTTGGGGGCGTCACCCTTCCGGATCGCCGCGATCAGCTCGTCCAGCGCGCTCGAGAACGGCACCTCGCGCGTCGGCACGAAGTCGCCTTCAATGATCGTGGGCTCGGGAATCGCCCGGCCGGCCGGAATGCTCACTGCTCGCTCCGATATCCCCTTGCGGCCCCAGTTTAGCTGCGGCCCGACCTCGATCGACCCCGCCTACTCCGGCAGGTCTGCGGGCCGCTTCCCCGGCTCCCACTCGAACAGCTGATAGAGCACGCCCCCCGAATCGCGGGGGTGCACGAACGTCTGGCGCCACTCCCCGTCCGACCAGATCCCCCGGTACGGCTCGATCCCCATCTCCTCACGTAGATACGCCACCGCCTCCTCGATGTCCTCCACCTCGATCGTGATGTGATGGACGCCTGCCCCGTGCTTCTCCAGATACCCGTGCAGGAACGAGTCGTCCCCGGCCGGCTCCAGAATCTCAATCTGCCCTTGCTTCTTGGGCATGTCCAGCACCGCACCGTTGAACCCCTCGCTGGGGCTATTGAAGCGATGGGCCGTCTCCAGCCCGAACAGTTTTTCGTGGAACGCGATCGCTTTCTCGCTGTCGGGCACCGCGATCGAGTAATGGTCGAATCGTTTCCAGCCCAAGCTCTTTGGCATCGACCGCGTCTCCTTCTCTCGTACCCGTCCCATGATCGCCGCAGAACATGGGATGATCCATCCCGCGCCGTCCAGCGCGACGACGCAGGAGGCCGCCGACAGATGTCCCGCTCGACCCCGGCCCGGCGCCCCGCATGCTTCATCGTCAATCCCGCTGCGGGCGGCGCGCCCGCGCCGGACAAGCTCCGGACCGCCATCGACGCTGCGGCGGCTGAGTTCCACCTCACCGCCGACGTCCGCTACACCGACGCCCCCGGCCATGCGACTGACCTCGCCGCCGAAGCCGAGCAGGCCGGTGTGCCGCTGATCTTCGTCGCCGGGGGCGACGGCTCGCTCAACGAGGCGCTCAATGGCCTTGCCACGTCCGCCCCCACTCTGGGCGTGATCCCCGCCGGCACCGCCAACGTCTGGGCCAGGGAGGCCGGCGTCCCGCGCGCGCCGCTGGCCGCCCTCCGCGCGCAACTGCGCGGCGACGCGATCGACGTCGACGTCGGCCTGGCCGGGGATCGCCGTTTCCTGCTCATGGCCAGCTTCGGCCTCGACGCCGCGGCGGTCGCCTCCGTGGGGCCGGGGCTCAAGCGACGTCTGGGCAAGGCCGCCTACATCGTCGCCGGCTTGCGCGTCGGCCTCCGCTACCCGGGCTTCCAGCTTGAGCTGGCCTTCGACGATGAACCCGCCCACACCGTTGACGCCTCGATGATCGTGCTCGGCAACACGCGCTGGTATGGCAGCCTCGCCCAGTTGACCCCGCGGGCGTCCGCCGTCGATGGCATGCTCGACTGCGTCGTCTTCAAGGGGCGCGGCCCCTGGTCGTCCCTGCGCATCATCCCGCGCGCGGCGCTGCGCCGTCATCTGGACTCGCCGCACGTGCTCTACCGCCGCGCCAAGCGCATACGCATCAGCGCGACCGACGGCCTGCCGCCCATGCAGCTTGACGGCGACGCTGCTGTCGACCCGGCCGTCGATCTGCGCGTGGCCTCCCGCGCTCTCACGGTCTTCGTGCCAAAGGTCGATCAGGCCGTCTTCCGCGCCACTTAACAAGGCTCGCCGGCTAGACCGCCGTCAGTTGCCCTCCCGCCACGCGGTACGACGCCACCGGTTCCCGCAACTCTCCGGGAACGGCTCTGGCGTCCGCCGTCGTCACGATCACTTGCTCGGCGTCGTCCAGGGCTTCCGC
>JAPUIR010000245.1 GCA_027296805.1 Chloroflexota bacterium
GCGTCCTCCGGCGCCTGCGCGGCGAGATAGAAGGCGCTGCCGATCGCCCCGCTGACCGGGTTGCGATGATGCACCTCGCGCAGCGGGTCGTAGTACATCGTCACCCGCTGCGGCGGCCCTTCCTGATCGAGCCCCATGTACGCGCCGCGCCCGAACGCCCACCACGTGCGGAACGCGGCGTGATGGTCGCTGCCGCGGGCCAGATCGGTGAGCTTCAGACCGAAGCCCGCCCCCGCCATTCAATAAGGCCAAATCTTGGTGTTCTCGCAGTGGCAGCCTTCGGGCCGTTTGCGCATCTGCTCGGCCAGATGCGCCGCGATCCGCGATTGGGTCCATTCGAACCTCGCATCGCCTTCCTTGATCAGCTCGAAGGGCTGCTCCCAGCGCCCATCGTCCGACACCAGCGCCCGAATCCCCAGCAACACCAGGAAGAAGCCCTTATAAAACAGCATCGCCTCCGCCCCGATCGGATCGGGCTGCTCCTCCCACGGATCGATGCCGTTCGCCGTCCAACCCGGCACGTCGTAGTCACCCCACAACTCTTCCGGGATCAGCGCCCGGTACGCCTCGGGGTAACTCGCCCGATCCGGGTCCGCTCCAAACTGCGTCAGCCAGTCCGCGGCCGACCACCAAGCCGTGTGTCGCTCGATCAACTGGTCCAGGATCGCCACATAGACCTCGCGCCAGGCGGGCGTCGTCTGCGCCATCAGCCCCAGCGCGTAGCTGGAGTCGACCAGATCGAAGCGGTGCCACGACGCCATCGGCGGATCGCTGCGATCATCCCAATGCGCATGCGGCCTCCCGGCACGACTCCAGTCGTCGGGCGTGTGCGCCTTGCGATGCAGGTAACGCAGCCAGCCCAAGGATCGATCCGACAGCACAACGTTCGACATGGCGATCCCCTTACGCTGCGCGCCCGCTTTGAGCAGCGACCGAAGCCTAGGGCGCGCGGAGGGCCAAAGCCTGCGGCGGCCTCCTCGTGGCCCTCGCCACCTGATCCGCGCACCGCATCGGAGCCGTGTCTTAGTCCAGGCCCCAGACGCTCCCATTCTGCGCCAGGTTGACCACCGCGAACCAGAAGGAGTTGTGCCCCGCCAGCCGCTCCAGCTGCGTGCCGTCGTCCGCCACCAAGGCCGCCTCCGTCACCGTCCAGGAGCGACCATCCTCGCTGGTCACCCGCCCGCCCTCCGACGCCACGATCCGCAACCCCTCCGCCACGAACGCCCGTGCGCCGTCCCCGCCCTCCGTCGCCAGCACGATCACGTCCTCGCCCCCCACGGTGTCGTGGATGATCGGCTCATCGTCCAGCCCCCGCACCGGATAGGCACGCGTCTCGTCCCCCACCGTCAGCACGAACACGATCGACTTCTGCGGCAACCGGTCGTCAACCTCGGGGACGCCGAAGATCAAAAGGGGCGAACCGTTGTACTCCTCGTAGGCCTTGCCGGGGCCGTAGTCACGAATCCAGCCCGTCTCGATGTCCAGCACCAGGGTGTCGGGGTGCGCCGCCACCCAGTCCTCGTACGACGACGTCACCGACGGGATCGACTGCAGACGCGTATCCAGCGCCACGAACGAGCCCCAGACGGGCTCGCCGGAAAACTGGTTCCAGAGCGTGAACGATGCCCGGTCGTACATCAGCTTGTTGGAGCGGTACAGCAGGCCGCTCGTCCCGAAGCGGATCACCTGATCGTTCACCCGGCCGTCGTAGACGATCGCCGTGCCGCACAACGTGCAATAGCTCAGCGAGACCGGGATACCGCCCACCGTGTCGTTGACCATCTCATGCCAGCCGATGATGCGGATGGGATAGGCGCGCGCGTCACCCTCGATCTCCAGACCGATCACCTCGTCCGTCGGGCGGATCCAGTTCGCCGCCTCCTCCACCGTGACGAAGTGGGGCGACTCCAGCGGCGGAATACCGTCGATCCCCACGCCGCCCCAGACCACCTCTTGCGCCGAGACCGTGCGCGGCAATTGGGGGCTGAGAATCCGGTCGTAGGCTGTCTGAATCGTGCGGAACAACTTCCGCTTGAACTCCAGATACTCCGGCGAGTCGTCTGCCGGCTCCTTGGCCCCGAACAGCCCATCGATGTCAAACGCGTTGCGGGCCAGAGGATCGTCGAAGCGGAGCTTCAGCTCCTCAAACGCGCGCGCCGCAAAGGGCCCCGGGACGTAGGCCAGATCCACCAAGAACGGCAGCGCCATCTCCGGGTCCGCCGCGAAGAGCTGATCCGCGATCGCCGCGACGATCGACGACGGCTCCCCCGGCGCGAACGACAGCTCGTCCCAATACACGATCCGGCCGAAATCGGGTGTGGCCTCCTCCTCGCTCGCGTCTCCGCCGCCACAGGCGGCGAACAGCAGCCCGGCCAGCGCCAGCCCCAGCATCGCGAATTGCATGCGCACTCTCCGTCGCCGTTCGGCGCTGCAAGCCCAGTATCGGCGCCGCAAGAATTCGCAGTGCCAGCGCTGCAAAGAATACGACCGCGGCCACTCCCTGGTTGTCCCCGACCTGGGCCAACCTGCCCCGAAAGCAGCCACCCACACCTCCCAGCGCCCCCCAATCTACGCCTGCCTGCACACAACCAGCCCCGTCCCGCAACCACTTACACGGAACCTCGGTCTCCCTAGGCATCGTCACGTGTGGGGGTAGTTCAGGATTGATTATTTACTGCCGAGCGATTGTTCCCGACTCGTCATAGCACACTCCTCTGAATACTTGGTAGCCCATTGGATAACCGCTATTCAACACTACAGCGCATGTGTAGGGTAAATGGCATTCGAGTTGGTTAGAGCGCGACGCCAACGAGCGCCGCGACTAGAGCGAATGAGGGATTAATGAGCGAGCGAAACTACTGGAAGCGACAGGGCGGCCAGCGCCTCAGTCGGCGAACACTGCTGGGAGCGAGCGCCCGCGCGGGCGTTGGCGCCGCCGGTCTGGCCCTCGTGGGCTGCGGCGACGATGATGACGACGAAGCTCCGGCCGTCGCTGAGACCCCCGCCGAGCAAGAGCAGGCCGTCCAGCAGCAGGCGGCTCAGGAACAGGTTGAGCAGGCCGAAGACCAAGAGATGGCCGACGAGCAGATGGACGACCAGGCCGAGCAGGCCGTCGCCCAGGTCCAGGCTGGCCCGATCTACGGTGGCACCTACCGAGCGCCGTTCGTCGGTCTCGCCACCGGCAACCCACCCACGCTGGACCCCTACGAGAACCTCACCTACCGCGCCCAGCACCCGGCCGGCTATCACTACAGCGGTTTCCTCAGCCACATCCCCGGTGGGCCAGGAGTCGACCCCTTGAACTTCGCGGAGGTCGTAGCGGACGGCTTCCAAGTCCCGGAGATCGTCGACGAGCTGACCTTCGTCATGACGCTGAACGACAACCTCTTTTTCCACGACCGCGCGCCCCTCAACGGCCGCGCCGTCACCATCGAGGACGCCATCCAGACGGAGGCCCGCTTCAAGGAGATCTCCGCCAACGCGCTCTCCTGGTCCAACGTCGTCTCCTCGCTCGATCCCATCGACGAGCGCACGCTGACGCTCAACCTCTCCAAGCCCTTCGCGCCCCTCTTCAATCTGCTTGGCTCCTCCGAGCACATGAAGTTCATCCCGCAGGAGATCGTGGACGACGGCACGGTGGCGGAGCGACCGGTCGGCTCCGGACCTTGGGTGTTCGACGGCTTCGAACCGGATGTGGAGCTGACCTATAGCCGCAACCCCAATTGGCACACCGAGGGACTCCCCTACTTCGACAACTTGCAGCTCTCGATGATCGGTGACGCCTCCACCATTCTCGCCAACCTCGAGGGCGGCGAGTTCGACGCCTCCCTCTTGGACTTCACGGTCTACGGCACCGCCGTGGAACAGATCCCCGAGCTGGAATTCTCCTTCAACGGCGACAACATCATCGGCGGCATCTACTACAACTTTGCCATCGAGCCCTTCAACGACCCCCGCGTCCGGCAAGCGGTGATGCAGTCCCAGGACCGCGACGGCGTACTCGCCGCGATCGACAAGACCGGCCAGGGAGGCTGGATGCCCGCCATCTCTGAACTGGCGCCCTTCACCCTCGACCCCAAGGACGAGGCCAACTTCGGCCGCAACTGGGAGTTTCACCAGCGCGATGTAGCCAAGTCCATCGCGCTGCTCGACGCTGCTGGCTACCCCGACGGCATCGACGTGGTCGTCCACGGCACCGCCGGCTACGGCGACACCTGGAACCTCCTCTTCGACACGACCCTGGGGACGATCCGTGACGCCGGCATCCGCACCCGCCGTGAGAACAAGGAGTACGCCGCCTACATCTCCACGACCTTCATCGGTGACTTCAACAGCGGTGACGACCCCGCCATGGCGATCGGGCCCCTCAAGGTCAACAACGACCCGGGCGATGTCTTCTTCACCAACTACCACCCCGACTCCGGACGCAAGAA
>JAPUIR010000246.1 GCA_027296805.1 Chloroflexota bacterium
GAGATCGATTACATCTTTGAGCCGTCGCCGCGGGAGGTGTTGGAAGAGCTCCTGCCGCGCTACGTGGAGATGCAGATCTACCAGGCCGTGTTGGAGGCGGCCGCCAGCGAACAGTCGGCGCGGATGGTGGCGATGCGCAACGCGACGGACGCCGCGAATGAGATGGTGGAAGACCTGACGTTGGAGTACAACCAGGCGCGCCAGTCGCAAATCACAAACGAGCTGCTCGACATCGTGGGCGGCGTCGAGGCGATGGTCTAGCGTCGTGCCGGCTGTGCTGTTCGACATGGACGGGGTACTGGTGGATGGAGAGCCGCTCCATTTTGCGGCGCTGAACGAAATCTTGGCGGAGGAGCAGGTCCAGCTCGATATGGCGGCTTATCAGCGCTACATGGGCACGACGATGATGCATACCTGGACCGATCTGCGCGAGCGCTACGGGCTGTCACGCGACTTCGAGTATTACAGGGAGCGCTACGACGAGGCCGTGATGACGCAGTACCGCACGCAGGCGCAGCCGATGGCCGGGGCGCGATCGTTGCTGGACCGTCTGCAGGAGGCGGACGTGCCGCGCGCAGTGGCGTCCTCCTCGAACCGGGCCTGGGTGGAGACGGCGCTGAGCGCGCTGGGCTTCCGAGACGACTTCCAGGCGATCGTCGCGGGAGACGAAGTGCGCCAAGGCAAGCCCGACCCCGAGATCTATCTGACCGCCGCCGCCAAGCTGGGGGCGGAGCCGGCGCGCTGCACCGTGATTGAGGATGCTCCGGCGGGCATCGAGTCTGGACGTCGGGCGGGGATGCGGGTCGTGGCGGTGCGCACGGAGATGACGCAAGGCCTCGAGCTGGACGGCGCGAGCCGTATCATCGACTCGCTGGAGGAGTTCGACCTCCAATGGCTCGACGAAGGGTGCCGCGCCGATGCCTGAGACGACCGTGACCGCTGAGACAGCGAGGCAAGAGATCCCGATCCTGCTCGACAAGCGGGAGGGCGTGGCCACGATCACGCTGAACCGTCCGCAGAGTCTCAATGCGCTGAGCGTGCCGCTCTGGGTGGAGCTGCAACGCGTGGTGGCGGAGCTGCACAACGACGATGCGGTGTCGGTGGTGATCCTGACCGGCGCCGGCCGCTCATTCTCCGCGGGCAACGACATCCGCACGATGGGGAATCCCCCGGCGGGCGTGAGTCTGCGGATTCAGCTTGAGGTGATCGATGCGCTGGAGGCGCTGCCCCAGCCGGTCATCGCGGCTGTGCACGGATACTGTTTGACTGGCGCGCTGGAGCTGTTGCTCGCGTGCGATTTGGTGCTGGCGGCGGAGTCGGCGCGGATTGGCGATACACACGCCAAGTTTGGCCTCGTCCCCACCTGGGGCGGCAACATGCGGCTGCCCCGGCGGGTGGGTTTGGCGCAGGCCAAAGAGATGGTCTACACCTGCCGCTTCTACAGCGCGGAGGAGTGCCGGGCCTTCGGCCTGGTCAACCAGGTGGTGCCCGACGATGAGCTGCTGGAGGCGGCGCGCTCGCTGGCGCGCGACATTCAAGCCAACAGCCGCGAGTCGATCGCGAAGCAGAAGCGGATCATCAATTCAGGTTGGTCGCACTCGCTGGCGGACGGCCTGGACTGGATCGAGCGATTTCACCCCGGCAGCGCGGCCGACATGGCCGAGCGGCTGGGGCAGTTTGGCAAGAAGTAGGAATCCGGATCGGACCCCGCGGGGGGACCGCAGGAGGTAGCGACATGGCAGGAACAGGACTGGTCGTCCAGGTGATCGGGACGGTCGTCGATGTGGAGTTCCCTCCGGGGCAGCTGCCGGCGTTGTTTAACGCGGTCAAGATCACGATGGACGACGGCAAGGTCGTGGTGTCGGAGGTGCAGCAGCACCTGGGCAACAATCGCGCCCGCTGCCTGGCGATGGACGCGACCGAGGGGATGCGGCGCGGTAACAGCGTCGAAGACACCGGAGAGGCGATCACGGTCCCGGTGGGGGAGGTGGCGCTGGGGCGCCTGTTCAACGTCCTCGGCGAGCCGCTCGACGACCTCGGCCCGATCCCAGCCGATGCGCTGCGCTGGCCGATCCAGCGCAAGCCCCCGACCTACGCAGAGCAGGTCTCGGAGGCGCAGATCTTGGAGACCGGGATCAAGGTGATCGACCTGATCGCGCCCTTCACACGCGGTGGGAAGATCGGTGCCTACGGTGGGGCGGGGACGGGCAAGACGGTCATTATCCAGGAGCTGATCCGCACGATCGCGGCCGAGCACGGGGGCTATTCGGTGTTCGCGGGCGTGGGCGAACGCTCGCGCGAGGGCAACGACCTCTGGAACGAGATGAAAGAGTCCGGCGTGCTCGACCGGACGGTGCTGGTGTTCGGGCAGATGAATGAGCCGCCCGGAGTGCGGCTGCGGGTGGCGCTGTCCGGGCTGACGTTCGCGGAGTACTTCCGGGACGAGGCCGGCCAGGACGTGCTGATGTTCATCGACAACATCTACCGCTACACGCTGGCGGGGCAGGAGGTCTCGGCCTTGCTGGGGCGGATGCCATCGGCGGTGGGCTATCAGCCCACGCTGGCGACGGAGATGGGCGAGCTAGAGGAGCGGATCACGACCACCAGCAAGGGGTCGATTACCTCGTTCCAGGCGATCTACGTGCCCGCGGACGATTACACCGATCCCGGAGTCGCGACGACGTTCGGCCACCTGGACGCGGTGATCGCGCTGGAGCGGTCGATCGCGTCGCAGGGCTTCTACCCGGCGGTCGATCCGCTGGCGTCGTTCAGCCGGGCACTGGATCCGAACGTCGTGGGGCAGGAGCACTACGACGTTGCGCAGGGCGTGCAGCAAGTGCTGCAGCGCTATAAGGACCTGCAGGACATCATCGCAATTCTGGGAGTGGATGAGCTGTCCGAGGAGGACAAACTGAGCGTCAGCCGTGCGCGTCGGATTCAACGCTTCTTGACCCAACCCTTCTTCGTGGCCGAGCAGTTTACGGGGGTCACGGGCGAGTACGTCGCCACCCGCGACACGGTGCGCGGCTTCAAGGAGATTCTGGACGGGCAGCACGACGGTTTGCCGGAGCAGGCGTTCTTCAACGTCGGCACCATCGAGCAGGCCGTGGAAAAGGCCGCGACGCTGACGGGCACCGCCGCGGCGGGCTAGTCCCGCGCGCAGCGAGGAGGAAGCGTCATGCCACTCAAGCTTGAGATCATCACCGGCGAACGGCTGCTGTACGAGGACGACGGCATCGATGAGGTGATCGCGCCGGGCTCGTTGGGGCAGCTGGGCGTCTTGCCGCACCACGCGGCCCTGTTTACCAGCCTGCAAGCGGGCGAATTGATTGTGCGCAAAGACAACGTCGATCAGCCCTTCTTCCTCAGCGGCGGCTTCCTGGAGGTAAAGGACGATGTGGTCACGGTGCTGGCCGACGCCGCCGAACGTGGCGACGACATCGATCTGGAGCGCGCCGAGGCCGCGCGCGAGCGGGCCGAGCAACACCTGCGCGACGAGTCGAGCTACGACCGGGTTCGCGCGGAAGGCGCCTTGCGACGCTCGTTGGTGCGACTGAAGATCCTGGAGCGCCGGCGGAGGCGGGGCCGGGCCGACCTGCCCAGCGGCCGCGGCGGCGCGGAATAGCGCTCTTCGGCTTGACTGTGAATCCGGCTTGTGACCCCGCGCGGCGCCGGGTACGGTGACGGCCGGAGCGCTTGTGCCGGTTGTGGGGCGCAGGGGCCGGTTGGTGAGGACGCCGTGAGCGGTTCCATCTATCGCATCAGCGGTGGTTCGACGCTGCATGGCGTAGCGCCCATCAGCGGCGGCAAGAACAACGCGCTGCCCAGTATGGCCGCCGCGCTGCTGACTCGCGCCCCCGTCGTCCTGAGCAATGTGCCGGACATCGCCGATGTGCGTGTCCTCGCTTCAATCCTGCAAGCGGTGGGCGTTGACGTGCAGTTCGATGCCGACGCACATGAGATGACCTTGCATGCGGCGGGCGAGGTGGGGGACTCGCCGCCGCGCGAGCTGGTGACGCAGTTGCGCGGCTCGTTTCTGGTGGTGGGGCCGTTGCTGGCTCGCGTCGGTCGCGCGGTCTGCGCGCCACCCGGTGGCGACGAGATCGGACGTCGACCGGTGGACGTGCATCTGCGGGGCTTCGCCAAACTCGGCGCCAAAGTGGTGCAGGAGGATGGCTGCTTCGTGCTCGACGTCGATCGCCTAGCCGGGGCGCACGTCGTGCTGGATTACCCCAGCGTGATCGGGACCGAGAATCTGATGCTGGCGTCGGTCTTGGCGGAGGGCCGCACGATGATCGTGAACGCGGCGATGGAGCCGGAGGTCGTCTGCCTGGGGGCGATGCTGAACGAGATGGGTGGGCGGGTCGCGGGCCATGGGACGCATACGGTGACGATCGATGGGGTGGAGCGGTTGCGTGGAGCGGCGCACACGCTGATTCCAGATCGGATCGAGGCGGGCACGTTCGCGGTGGCGGCGGCCATCAGCGGCGGCGATGTGCAACTCGACGGCGCGGAGCCACGACACATGGACGCCGTCCTCTCGAAGCTGCGCGAGATCGGGATCGAGACCGAGGAGGGCGAGGGCACGGTCCGGATCCGTGGCGGCGGGGCGCTGCGCGCGGCGGATGTGCAAGCCGTGCCGTATCCCGGCCTGGCGACCGATCTGCAAGCACTGATGACCACGCTCTTGACCCAGGCAGCGGGAGAGAGCGTGGTGCATGAGCGGGTCTTCGAGAACCGCCTGGGCTACGTGGACGAGCTGTGCAAGCTGGGCGCGCGGATCACGGTGAGCGGATCGACGGCGACGGTGGCCGGCCCGACGGCGCTGCACGGCGCCCGCGTCGAAGGGCGTGACATCCGCAGTGCAGCGTCGCTGGCGATGGCGGCTTTGGC
>JAPUIR010000247.1 GCA_027296805.1 Chloroflexota bacterium
CGCGACGTGAGGGATCGATGTGAATCCACGCGTCGCCCGCCGCGAAACCCTCGACCTCGCGAACCTCGGCCTCGACTGTCTCGCCGTGCAGCACCGCTACGTTGTGGGTCACCATCAGGGCACGCACCGGATCCAGATCCACAGCGCGCACCACGGCCGACGAGTCCTCGGCGCGCACGACCTCCTGCAGCGCCATGGTGTCACCACCGATCCCGCAGCACAGATCGACGACGCCCGGCGCCTCGCGGAAGCGCCTGGCCTTGCGCATCGCGACCGCCTGCCCGGACGACTGCTCGACACCGATGATGTCGCAGAGCATGTCGTCGGCCCGGTCGAACTTCGGCGCGGCCTTGCGCCTCGCCACCGTCAGGTGCCAGGCGACCTCGACCTCCTCGCGGGAGAAGGACTTGCGCAGCCGCTGGATCAGAGCCGGCTGGAGCCCGTCACTGGTCGGCACCGCCGCGAGTTGCTCGCGCAGGGCCGCCGTCGCATCGGAGAGTGCCCCACTCCAGGTGTCGACTTCGCCACGAACGGTCATCGCGGCGCCACCCGATTCGCGAACGTGCTGAGCGGAACGATCATGTGAGGCGGGATGCTAGCGGACGCCCCGCCTGAGTAAACGGCCGGGGCGCTCGTTCAATCCCCGGGCGGCGCGATCGAGTTCAGCGTGTCCAGGTGCTTCATGAAGGCAGCCCGCCCCTTCGCCGCGATGCTGAGGGTGGTGCGCGGACGCTTGCTGACGAACTCCTTCTTCACCTTGATGTACTTGGCGTCCTCGAGCTTCTGCAGATGGATCGTCAAGTTCCCCTGGGTGAGCCCGAGCAGCTCCCGCAGATCCGAAAACGTCGCGCTTTGCCTCGACACCAACACCGAGATCACGCCGAGGCGGACCTGAGACATCAGCAGCGGATCGAATCGCAGCGCGTCGCTCACGCGCGGACCTCCGCCGTCGCCTTTCCCGCAGCCAGCATCACGCCCCGCACTCTCGCCTCGGCTCGGCGCCCGGGAATGATCATGCCGAGCCCCATGACCGGACCGAGGATGTAGCCCTGGATGTCGTGCATGAACATCGCCACGATCGATCCCGCGAAGATGCACAGCCCGGCGATCACGAACTCGCGGTTGTAGATCACGCCCATCATGAAGGCGAGGTTGGCGTAGATCAGACCCCAGAGGATCGGCACGTCGCGACCATGGATCCACCCGGCCGACGGAGCTACCGCGCTCAGGATCATGCCGGCGCCGATGCATCCGGAGGTGACGATCACCACCTGCTTACCGATGAAGGTGTTCTCCCCCACCAGGCGACCGGCGGCGCGGGCTCCTCGCACCGCGCTGAGCGTGATGCCCAAGATGGCGGAGCCGACTCCGATACCGATGTACCAGGCGAGTCGAGTGTCGATCGCGACCTCCTTCATCTCCATCACGTAGTTGGCCAGGGGATACCACAGCATCACGATCAGGCCCCAGTGGACGAAGTGAAACGCCTGGCAATCGATGCGTTGGCTGGTCTTCTCGACGATCGCCCTGATGAACTCGATCTCACTCGCGGACTGCTTGTCGGTCATATCTCTGTCCTCCGATTACTTGTTGTTCTTCTTGTTGGCCTGCAGAGACTGCAGCGACGCGCCGACAGCCTTGTCGGTCGGGAACATGGCTGACGCCTCACGCATCAGGTCGAGTGCCTTGTCGATCTTGCCCTGGCGCTTGTACATCCGCGCCAGGCCGAGGTAGGTCTTGGCGTGACGAGGCTCGACCGTGGGCTCACGCCGTTGAATCGCCAGGGCGTTCTCAAAGCCGCGCACCGACTCGTCCGTCTTGTTGAGGAACTCCGGATACATGCTGTGATTGAAGGCCAGGGAGTACTGCGAATCCCAGTGGTTCGGGTCGATCTCCAGGTTCGCCCGCCACTGGGTCTCCGCCTTCGCGCCCCAGACACCGCGTTCGGGTCCCGACGCGACGGTGAGTAGCTTCGCGACGTAGCTGTCGGCGAGTTCCATCCGCAGGTCGGTGTCGCGGGGAGTCTGCTCGATCTGGTCTTCGAGTGAACCGATGAGATCGCCCAGAACCGTGCCCGTGCGCGCGGCCTTCCAGAAGGCAGCCTGCTCATCGAGGGTGGCGGTGCCGTCGAGGGACGAGCGCATCATCTTGGTCAAGAGACCGCGGAAGCGGGCTCGCGTCATCTTCGATGCTGCGCCGGTCTCGCCACCAGGCACCTCGTCCGCCGCGGCGGCGGCGGCCGTCTTGCTCAACCGCGGTGCGGATGGGACGGGCTGCCGCGAACTCGCTTCCTCCACGCTCTTGAGTCTTCGGGAAAGACCCAGCAGCGTGTCCTCGAGGCGAACACGCGCCGCCTTCGCATCGTTGAGGCTCTGTAGGATCTCGCTCACCTGCGCCCGCGCTCGCGGCTCCAGGTGCAGCTGGTTCGGCAGCGAGCACGTCAGCGACGAAGAGCTCCCGACCCACCAGGGTACTGGCAGCGGTGAGGAACACGGTTCTGGTTTGGCTTTGGCTCATGATCAGCTCCTTTGGTCTATCGACAGATAGTAGTCTAAAAAACAGACCTGTCTACAGGTAAAGGAGCGCGAGTATTCCAAACGGGTTCACGATCTGCGGGAAACGTGAGGCAGCGAGGGGGTAGCGAGGCCGTCGCGATCGAGTCGCGAGGCTTGGCTCTACTTCTTCTCGGCCTGCTTGCCGGTGCCCTCGGACTCGACTTCGCCCTTGCCCTCACCGGACTTGGGGCCGTTCTTGCCGTTCTTACCGCCGTTCGCGCCCTTGCCCTTCTTGCGATTCTTGCGGCGGTCCTTCCTGTCCTTACGCCGCTGCGCCTTGTTCTCGGCGAGGGCCTTCTTTTTCTCGCTGGCCTTCTCGAGTTCCTCGCGAGACAGCCAAAGCGACGCCCAGGTGCGTGCGGAGTTCTTCGACAGCCCCCCCACCTCATCGGTCACCCGGAAGGAGGGTAGTGGCCGATCCTTGCTTCGGATTGTACCGTCAACACGAAGCGCTCGGCGATCGAATTCATATTCGGGGCTTGGTAGCAGATCGGCACCACCTTCACTCCTGCGGCTAGGGCCGCAGAGCCGGAATTTCTGCTGGCCTTCACGCGATCCGGGGGTGGGGTTTGGCCGGGCGCCCAATTCTTGGGCGGGTTGG
>JAPUIR010000248.1 GCA_027296805.1 Chloroflexota bacterium
GCCGTGGAAGCCATGGGCCTCACCCATCTCCTCATCTACGACCATGTGGTGGGCGCCGACCCCAGTCGCTTCGGCGACCGCCAGGTGCCATACACGAAAGACTCGATGTTCCACGAGCCGTTCGTCACGCTGGGCTACCTCGCTGCCAGCACGACCAGCATCGAACTCGTCACCGGCGTGATCATCCTGCCGCAACGCCAGACGGTCCTCGTCGCGAAGCAGGCGGCCCAGGTGGACGTGCTCTCTGGGGGACGCCTGCGGCTGGGGATTGGCACGGGATGGAACCACGTTGAGTACGAAGCGCTGAACGAGAACTTCCACAACCGCGGCAAGCGTCAAGAGGAGCAAGTCGCGCTCCTCCGCGCCCTTTGGGCGGACGAGGTTGTCGACTTCGAGGGGACCTGGCACACGGTTCATCAAGCCGGCATCAATCCGCGCCCGAAGCGCCCGATCCCGATCTGGTTCGGCGGTGCCCACCCGGCGCTGATCGACCGCGCGGCGCGTATCGGCGACGGCTGGATGCCCCAGGTTCCGGCTGACGAGGCGGCGCCGCGGTCGCTGACATCCTCGATCGACGCGAGGCCGCCGGCCACCCCCGCGCGGGCTTCGGCATCCAGGTCCAGGCGCGCCTCCGCGAAGGCGATCCCGACCAGTGGGCCGCGACTGCCGCCAGCTGGCGTGCGGCAGGGGCCACCCACATGTCCGCGACGTCCATGAACGCTGGCCTCGATGGCCTCAAAGCGCACCTGCAGGCCATCGAGGATTGGCAGCGAGCGATCGCCTGAGGGTGCTGGTGCCCACGGAGCGCAGATGACCCGCCGACTCCCCTTGTGACGGTCGGCTTCTGAGAGGTAGCCTCTGCGCCTCGGGCGCCGCGTGACGCGTCGCCGAGTCACCGAGGGCAACGATGGCATACGAGATCGTTCGATTTCCGTACGACGGCGCGATCGACGCCGATGGACACATCCTGGAGCCGGGAGATCTGTGGGAGACGTACCTCGAAGACCGGTTCAAGCCACGGGCGCTGCGGATCCGCGCGGATGACGAGGGGCTGGAGTATCTGGAGATCGACGGGAAGAAATCGGTGCGCACCCACTCGGGTGCGCTGGGCATGATGGGGGCGATGGGTGATCCGGATGCGCGGCCGAGCGCCGAACGGACCTACGCGGACAACATCCCCTTCGGGGCCTCCGATCCTCGCGAGCGGCTGGAGCTGCTGGAGCAGGAGAACCTGAATAAAGCGCTGCTCTATCCCACAATCGGTTTGCTCTGGCAGATCGAAGTGGAAGACGCGGAGCTGGCAGATGCGTACACCCGGGCCTACAACCGCTGGATCGCCGAGTTCTGTTCAGATACGGACGGGCGACTGGTCGCGATCGCCCAGATCTCCATGCTGGACATCGACCTTGCCGTTGCCGAGTTGGAGCGGGCGGTGAAAGACGGGTGCAAGGGCGCCTGGGTACCGCCCTTCACGCACTCGAAGATCCCGCATGGGCACGCCGACCACGACGCGCTGTGGGCGAAGGCGCAAGAGTTGGATATCCCGATGGCCCTGCATCCTACCTTCGATCTGCCCTCCAACCTGCCCCAACGCTTCAAGCTGGAGAGTTTCGAGGCCGCAGCGCCGTGGTACTTCAATGTGTTGGGCCGACAGTCGACGCAGCAGGCGTTGCTGAGCTTCTTCGCCTTTGGCACGCTGGAACGTTTCCCGGACCTGCGGCTGGGAGTACTCGAAGTGGGCGCCGGGTGGGTCGGGTCGATGTTGGACCGGATGGACGCCGTCTACGAGACAGTCACGGGCCGCGACGTGCCGCTGAAGGAGAAGCCGAGCACCTACTTCAGACGCCAGTGCTTCGTCTCCGGCGACCCGGACGAGCCGTCAGCGGCCGCCACCTACGAGTATGTCGGGACCGATCGCTTCATGTGGGCGTCTGACTACCCGCATCCAGATCACACGGGGACCTGGGTCCATGACCTGGTCCGACTGGTGGAGCCATTGGACGATGATGCGCGCGCCCGGGTGCTGGGGCGGAACGTGGCAGAAATTTATCGGCTCAGTTAGGAACGCTGCCGCCGTCGGCGCGGCGACCTCTCGCTCCGGCAGCGGCTTGATGACCTTCCGTTCCCACTCACACGATGTGTGGATCGTGGGGTGCGTCACCAGTCGCCTTTGCCGGTGTCGGGTTTGGTTGGGTGCCTGGACGCCGGGCTTCTGCACACTTCCGCGACAAGAACGAGGTTAGAAGGCACGCTCGAAGTCCTGATGGCCCATTCGGACGATCGTGTTCAGAACACGGAGGACTCCCACCGCGGTTTCGCCCGGGATGCCATCTTCGGCCGCGATCCGCCGGCCCGTTCCGCCGTCGATGGCACCGGCCTCGAGGGCGGCTTCCAGCAGGGGCATCTCGTTCTCTGGATCGGGGAGAAGTTCGAACCGGCCCGTCTGCAGGGCAAGGGCGGCGGCGACCCCATAGGCCCCCAAGTTCGAGCTGGCGGCCGGAAAGAGATAGCGGGTGGCGGTGCTGGTAATAATGCCATCTTCACAAGGACAACCGCACTCCCGGCCATGGGGCACGATCGCGCGGGCGAAATCAAAAATGGCGCCGAATCCGACTTCGTTCCCGCCGTCGCCGAAGCCGATGGTCAGTTTGCGCTGATCATTCAGACGATTCACTAAGTGGTCCGCATAGGGATAGCCCGGATCGAAGGGCGTGCCGGTAATCAGGTGACGCTGCCCCTTTCGATTGACCCCCAACTTTTCGATCGCGATCACCACGCCCAAGTCGTCGGCGACCGCGTCCCAGTCCCCGTCGTCAACCGCTGAGGCATTGATCAGTCGCAGCCGATCCGCTCCCAAAACCTGTACCAGCGCCTCCATCACTGGCAGAACGGGTTCCTCCACGAGAATGCTGACCGGATGGCCGAGCTGGGACAGGCTGTGCCCCAACACCGCGCTGCCAATCGGCCCATCGATCTCTCCATGGGGTAGGTGCGGGGGGAAGACCATCCCGGTGAGGAAGCCAATATGGCTGCCGGGCTGGGCCAACAGTGCGTGAGCGATTTGGTGACTCAGAGGGGGGCCTGTGGCCCGGACGTAGTGATAGGCCTGCAGGTTGACGCCGCGCGGAACTCCGCGGGGCCTCATCTCGATGGTGACAGCGCGGTCAATGTTCTCGTGAAAGTGCAGCAAGTGTGCCTCCTTGTAGGACTGGCCAGCGTCTCCGATGTTCGCGCCCCGCGCGCATGGAGGTGCGGGTCAGTCTATCGAGTGAGGCACCACGAAACGACTCCCCGCTCAGCGCACCCATTTGTAGGGCTTCTCGGAGCCAGTGCAGCTGTTCTTCGTCGGGTGGGCCGACCCGGACGAGCTGTCCGCGGCTGCCACCTACGACTACGTGGGGACCGATCGCTTCATGTGGACGTCTGACTACCCTCATCCGGATCACACGGGGACGTGGGTGCACGACCTGGTCCGACTGGTAGAGCCTTTGGACGACGATGCGCGCGCCCGGGTGCTGGGGCGGAACGTGGCAGAAATCTATCGGCTCAACTAGGAACGCTGCCGCCGTTGGCGCGGCGATCTCTCGCTTTGGCTTGAGCTTCATGACATTCCGTTGCCACGCACACGATGTCTGGATCGTGTCGATCGAACGCCCGGATCGGCGCGGACTTCGCGCCTCACTAGGCCGCCGACCAAATTAGAGAGCGACCACCGACCCGCGACGCCAACAACCTGCTCGCTCCGCACGAGCCACGGCGATAGGGGGGCGTTGTCGGAGCCGTACCCTTCAGCGCCCGAACCGCTATGCTCCGCGCCTTGCTCGATCCGTCCATTTGATTCAAGAGCGGAGTAACCATGGCCAAGTACATCATCCATTTCCAGGCGAACCCGGAAGCATGGCCCACTGACCCCACGGCGGTGTTGGGGCTCTGGGAGGGAGTGGTGGGCGCAGCCACGGCCCTCCTGGACGCCGGTACCATCTCGACGATCGACTGGACCAGCAACTCGGAAGGCTATGCCACGCTGGAGGCCGACTCGAAGGCGGGGGCGATCGAAGTCACCGCGGCCTTCTTCCCCTCGTTCAGCCAATCGATCGAGGAAGTCGTGCCCTGGGCCGAGGCGACCGCTGCGATCCTGGCAGGAGCACGCGCGGCCGCCGAGGGCTAGCGCTCGCCGCGTAGCTCCCAGCGATTGGTGGGTAGGCGGCGACCGTAGCGCCCCACGATCCAATCACATGGCGCGGAGAATGCCCCGTCTGCTAGAGCGGTGGCTGTGCACGGTACGATGTCGCGCCCTCGAAGGCATACCCCAGCCT
Source organism: Chloroflexota bacterium (assembly GCA_027296805.1). Classification (GTDB taxonomy): domain Bacteria; phylum Chloroflexota; class Dehalococcoidia; order Bin125; family Bin125; genus JAPUIR01. The sequence continues at coordinate 4,317 of JAPUIR010000248.1, forward strand.
GCAGAGCATCGGCTCGTTCCCCGGCTTGCCGACCAGCTGTAGGGCCGTGGGCATCCCCGCCTCGCTCATCCCGTTCGGTAGGGTCAGTGTGGGCGCGCGGTTCATGTCGTAAGGGGCCGTGAAGCGCATCCTCTCCGGGTCGAAGTTCTGCGGACCGTCGTCGTAGAGCTGATCTTCCGTGACGCGATGTGGCAGCGTCTCCATTGCCGGGCAGGCCAGCATGTCGATCCCGTCGAACGCGCGCGCCAGCAGCCCCGTCAGCTCGGCGCGCTGGTTGGCCGCCGCTGCGTAATCGGCGCCGCTGACCTTGGCTCCGCGGTCGAGCCAGGCACGGAACCAGTTGCCGTAGGCATCACGCTGGCTCGGATAGGTATCCGCGTGGGCGGCGAGCGCCTCGGCCGAGCAGAGCGTGGGCCAGGCTGCCATATAGGGCCGCACATCGGGCAGTTCCAGCGGGATGATTTCCGCGCCCAAGGCGGCCAGAACCTCCACCGATTCCGCCACCGCCTCGGCGACGGGCGGGATCACGTCCTGCGTCGCGTAGCGTTCGTCCCAGCCGATACGGACACCGGAGGCCCCAGCGCCAATCTCCTGCAGCATCGCGGGGGCAGGTTCGGGGATCGTCGTCGCGTCGTGCGGGT
>JAPUIR010000249.1 GCA_027296805.1 Chloroflexota bacterium
GGCGGGGCCGTGTTCGTCATCGTCTTGGCGCTGTTCCTGCCGCTGCTGAGCATCATCGACCAGCTGACGGGCGGATAGAGCAGAATAGAGGGGCCCATGTCCCTCCGCCTGCGCATCCTCCTGCTCATCGCCGCGGTCAACGTCGGCGTGCTGCTATTGGTGGTCTGGCTTGGGTTGGAGACGGCCCGGCAGGCTCAACTGGTGGGCCCCGAGGCGCTGGAGGAGGCGTTCCGCTACGCGCACGCGAACAACCCCCGCGAGTTCAAGCGCGATGCGACAGCCTTCCTCGTAACGGTCGTCGGGCCGGTCGGCGACGCCAAGGCGGTCCGGTACGCACCCCCCCAGCTAGCCGCGGAGGCAGACGCTGCCGGGGACCGGCTGCTGCAGCTGCACCGGTCCCACAAGGGGGTGTACCAAATGGACCACGCCGGCCTGACAATGGTGGAGTTGGGGGCGCGGGACGTGCGGGCGTACTACGTGCGCTTCAACGAGCGGGCGCGAAGCGAGGCGCTGCGGCCGCTGCGCACGATCTACATCCTGCTCTCTGCCGGCACCGTGCTGCTGATCGGCGGCACGTACATGGTCCTGAGCGTACTCGTGCTTCGGCCGCTGGGGCAGCTGCTGGAAGCGTCGCAATCGGTCGCCGAGGGCAAGCCGCCCCGACCGATCCCGGTACCGACAGGTGACAGCGAGGTCGCGCGCCTGGTCGAGACTTTCAATCGCATGGCCGCGGAGGTGCACGAGTACCAGCAGCACCTCGAGGAGCGCGTCATGGGCGCCCTCGAGCGGGTGACGGCCGCGGAGAAACGACTGGTCGTGGCGCAGCGCCTGTCCGCGACCGGTACGCTGGCCGCCGGCTTCGCGCACGAGATCAACAATCCCGTGGGCGGCATCCTGAACGCGCTGCGCAAGCTACGCGACGGCGGGTTGTCTCAGGAGCGGCGGCGGGAGTACTTCGAACTGGCCCTGGACGGCGTCGACCGCATCCGCACGATCGTCGACCGCATCCTCCACTTCACGCCCAGCCAGAAGGAGCCGACGTCCCTGGACGCGACCGCGCTGTGTCAACGGGCGGCGGCGCTCGCGGCGCACAGAGCCGAGCTGAGGGGCGTCAAGATTGATGTCCGTGACACCGGCCCGGTGCGCGTGATCGGCGATCCCCAGGAACTGACCCAGGCAGTGCTGAACCTGGTTCTGAACGCCGTGGATGCGATTCCGGAGAAGCGCGGCGGCCGGGTCAAGGTCGTAGCCCGCCGCAGCGGCGATGAGGCTCTCCTGGAGGTCTCCGACGACGGGCTCGGGATGGACCCGGAAACGGCGCGCCGCTGCGTGGACTTCTTCTTCTCCACAAAGCCGGAGGGTGAGGGGACCGGCTTGGGACTGGCGATCGTCCAGCACATCGTCACGGATCACGGCGGGAGCTTGGAAATCGAGAGCCGGGAGGGCAAGGGAACCACTGTCTCGATCCGACTCCCGGCCGAATCCGTCTCATGACGGGCCGGTGACCCCCGGAGGGCCAAATCCGGTGCTGGCCCGCCCGTCCATGGGAAAATCGGGGGGGTTGAAGGCCCGGCGCGAACCTGCTCCAATACCCTCGCTTCGGGTGGGCGGAGAGGCCTTGCGTCCCGCTTGGAGGATACGAATGCGTGATCGACGAGACTATGTGATTGCGGCCCTGGCGGCTGCACTGCTCTTCTTCCTGGGGATTGCCGTAGGCAATGGCGGGTCGCTGCTGCCTGCTGCGCGCGCCCAGGACACGTTTGACCCCGAGCAGCCCATCGGCGGCGGATCCGCCAGTCCCGGCGGTAGCGGCGTCTCGATCAATCCGAACCGGAGCATCCGGCCCGGATTCGAATCGGGTACATCGGCAGTCACCGCATCGGACAGCGACTCCAACAACCGCTTCGTCGCGGTAACCGCGCCGATCGGCAGTGGTGAATCCGTCCTGTTCCTAATCGATTCCAAAAACGACCAGCTGGTCGTCTATCGCTACGAGCGTCGGAAAGGCCTCGTGTTCCTGGCAGGCAGAAAGATCGACTACGATCTCAAGATCCTCGGATACGAGGACCATTCGAAGTTCTCGCGTGACGAAATGAAACGACTGCATGATGATCACGCGGCGCGGAAGGCGTCCAAAGCCGCCAAGAAGAAGAAGAAGTAAGGGCGGATAACTCGACAAAAGGCAGGTAGGCAATGGCAAAGAGCGGCGAGTTTTACACCTTCGATGAGGTTGTCCGGCAACTCAAGATCGACGAGGGCAAGCTGAAGCGTCTGGTCTCCGAAGGCGAGATTTCCGCCTTCCGCGAGGGCGACGTGATGAAGTTCAAGCTCACGGAGATCGACAAGCTGGCGACCAAGGGAGGTGGCTCGGAGACTTCCGAGACCGTCCTTTCCGAGATCACCCTCGAGGACGAGGCGCCGGCCTTCGAAGAGTCGGGTGAGACGCTCACCGACGACCTCGTGTTCGAGAGTTCCGGAACGGAGGACCAGATCGACCTCGGCGCCGATGCTGGTGCGCCCACCGAAGAAATCTCCAGCCAGGACACGTTCATCGAGGATGCCGGCGACGACGTCGGCATGACCACCGAGCCGATCGACCTTTCGGCAGACCTGACCGAGGAGGTCGAGGAGGAGGAGGTCGAGGAGATCGACGCTCCCGGTCAGCGTCGCGCACCTGCCGGTCGCACCCGCCGAGCCACCGCCGAGGCAGCGGTCGGCAGCCCGGGCATGACCTTCGCAATGGTGCTGGGCTCCATCATGCTGCTCCTCTGCGTGGCCCTCGCGTGGCGCGCGGCTGCAGAGGACAAGGGTCCCTTCGAAGGCATGATGAAGAAGATGTCGAACATCTTCTACGAACAGTTGGGCTCCAAGAAGGACGTCACGAGCGCGATCAAGAAGCAGTCTGACTCAATCAACAAAGCGACCCGCGGCATGCGGGCGGAACCTTCGAGTGAGGGCGACGGGTAGTAGAATCCCACCCGGGTCTCGCCCCCTAACCAGGAGAGAATACGTGGCGCGCGTATACGCGTCGATCACAGCGGCGGTGCTCATGAGCATCGCCGCGTGCAATTCGACAACCAACGACAACACGACCTTCGGCAACCGTAACCGGAACCTGGAGGGCACAGTTCAGTCCCAGCGGCAGCGCATCGACGAGCTGGTCGAGGAGAACACGGTGATGAGCGCCCGGCTCAAGGAGCTGCAGGCGCGTGCGGACAAGGACGCGGAGAGCACCGACGTCGTCGAGAAGGCCAAGGAAGAGATCAGCGCCCACGTCAAGGAGATGCTGGCGCGT
>JAPUIR010000025.1 GCA_027296805.1 Chloroflexota bacterium
CGGCCATGACGGTGTCGGTCAGGGGCGCAAGCGCCATGCCGCCGCCGAAGCCGAAGGCGGCCAGGCCGAGGCCGATCGTGAGATAGCTGCTGTCGGCGTCCAGGTTGGAGAGCCAGATCAGACCGCCCACCACCGCGACGCCCGCGACGGTGATCAGGGCGCGCGGGCCAATGCGTTTGCTGAGGATGGCTGAGATCGGAGCACCGACCAGCATCATGCCCGCGGCGGGAAGGATGAAGGCGCCCGCTGTGAAGGCGCTCTTGCCCTGCACGATCTGGAAAAACTGGGTGAGGAAGAAGAACGTCACCATGAGCGAGAAGAAGATCAGGCCGATGATGAGCACCGCGCCGTTGAAGTCGCGCTGCTTGAAGAAGCGCAACGGGAGCATGGGGGCGCGGCTGCGGGCCTCGACGACGGCGAAGGCGCCGAGCAAGATGACGGCGGCGCTGAAGGCGGCGATGATCTCGGGCGAGGTCCAGCCCGCCTCGTTGCCCTGAATGATGCCGAAGACCAGGGCGAACAACCCGGACGTGGCGAGTAGCGCGCCGGGGATGTCCAGGCGGAGGAGGCGAGAGTCACGCGACTCGGGCACCAAGCGCATGCCCAGCAGGGCGATTGCAACGACCGGGAGGTGGAGCCAGAAGACGGCGGCCCAGTTGATCTCGTCGACGATGAGGCCGCCGACGACCGGACCGACTCCAATGGCGAGACCGCCCGTCGCGGTCCAAACACCGATCGCGATGGTGCGCTCCTCACGCGGGAAGGTGGCCGTGACGATGGAAAGGGTGGCGGGGAGGACCAGCGCGGCGCCAATGCCCTGCAAGCCGCGGAAGCCGATCAGCATCGTGGAATCGGTCGAGAGGGCGGCTCCCGAGGCGGCGATGCCAAAGATGAGCATGCCCAGGATGAGGAAGCGTCGGCGGCCGAAGCGGTCGCCCATCGTGCCGCCAACCAGCAAGAAGCCCGCGAGGACCAGCGTGTAGCCGTCGATCACCCACTGCAGGGTCGCTGTAGAGGCGCCCAGGTCGCGGGAGATCGACGGGAGAGCGGTGTTCACGATGGTGTTGTCGAGGAAGACCATGAAGGTCGTGAGCGACATCACGGCCAGGATCCACCAGCGTCGTGGGTTCAGTTCCTCGGTGGCGGCGGATCGGGCCAGGCTGGCGACCGACATGGGATTGCTCCTCGGCTGGTGTGTCCGTCGGAACGTCCATACCGAACGTTCGTCTGGTACCCTTAACGCCGATACCGTATGTTCGGTATGTATGGATCGCAAGGGGAGATCGTCCGCAATCCATCTGGATGTTGCGTGCGTAACGAACGTTCGGTACTTTGGTTACACTGAGGCGACGGGAAGCGAGAGAGGGCAGGGTCATGCCCGCGAAGTTCAGCGAAACAGAGGCGAAGCAGCGCCGCGAAGAAATCCTGGAGGCCGCCGGAGGCGTCTTCGCCCGCAAGGGATTCGAAGCCACCACGGTGCGCGATCTGGAGGAGGCGACGGGGCTCTCCCGTGGGGGGATCTTCTTCCACTTCCCCAGCAAGGAAGAGATCTACAAGGCCGCGATCCAGCGCTGTTCGCTGGCCGGGGCGCCGTTTGTGGCGAGCCGGGTGCAGGGAGCGACCACGGCCCCCGAGGCGCTGCTGGCGGTGTTCAACGCGGTGCACGAGTGGCACCGAGAGCACCCCGAAGCGATGGCGTTCTTCCAACAGATCACGATGCGCAAGGAGACCGATCCGGAGTTCGTGGAGCTTGATGCGGACATCAGCGCCTCGATGAACCGCTTCATCGCGGGGCAGATCCGGGAGTTGCAGGGCCGGGGCGTGTTCGACGAGGCGATCGATGCGGATGGAGCCGCCCTGCTGATGCACGGCGTGCTGGACCATCTGATTAGCGAGACCCTGGGCATGGATCCGGAGCAGGCAGAGGAGCACGTGCGACCCATGCTGGACGCGCTGACGAACGGATTCGCGCCGCGCGCGGCGGCGTCGACAGGCTCCTAGCGCCCCGCCTGGCTATAATTCAGCGACCGTGGCCGCTGATCTCGCCCGCAGAGCCGGGCTCACTCCAGGAGCGCATCTATGACCGGCACCCCCATGGCTTTCTTTCAGGGCGAGCTGATGCCGCTGGCCGAGGCGAAAATCGGGCTCATGACCCACGCCTTCAATTACGGCACGGCGGTCTTTGAGGGGATCCGCGCGAACTGGAGCGCGGAGCACGAGGAGCTGTATCTGTTTCGCACCGCGGAGCACATTAAGCGGCTGCGTCGCTCGGCGAAGGTGCTGGAGATGGAGATCCGCTACAGCGACGAGGAGATCCTGGAAGCGCTCTACCAGGTCGTGTCGCAGTCAGGATTCCAAGAGGATCTGTACATCCGGCCGATGGTCTACAAGTCGCAACAGGTGCTGGGCGTGCGTTTGCACGACGTGGAGGACGACCTCCTGATCTACTGTTCGCCGTTCGGGGCGTATCTGGACGTGGATGCGGGAATCCGCTGCTGCACGTCCTCCTGGCGTCGGGTGGAGGATACGGCCATCCCTGCGCGTGCCAAGGTGACCGGGATCTACGTGAACTCCGCGCTGGCCAAGACGGAGGCGTGGCACCGCGGCTACGACGAGGCGATCATGCTGAGCAGCGATGGGCACGTCTCGGAGGGCAGCGGCGAGAATATCTTCATGGTGGTGGATGGGGTGCTGTACACTCCGCCGCCGCAGGACAACATCCTGGTGGGGATCACACGCGCGACGGCGATCGAGTTGGCGGAGCGGGAGCTCGGGCTGAAGACGGTAGAGCGCTCGATCGCTCGTAGCGAGCTGTACGGGGCCGATGAGGTGTTCTTGACCGGCACCGCCGCCCATTGCACGCCGGTTCTCGAGATCGACGATCGCAAGGTCGGCGATGGCAAGATCGGCCCGATCGCAGGGCAGGTGCAGAAGCTCTACTTCGACGTGATGCTGAACCGCCTTCCGCAATACGGGCATTGGGTCGAAGCCGTCTACAAGGGCAACCTCGTCCAGGCCTAACGGCGGCTGACGAGCGGCGGCCGGCAGGCCGGAGCAGGCGCTTCGCGAGTCGCGCAACGACGGACCTTCCATGGAAGAAGCGCTGGCGCTGATCCTGGCCTATCTCATCGGGTCGATCCCGATGAGCTGGCTGATCTTCTACTGGCGAACCGGCAAGGACCTGCGCACCGTCGGTGACGGGAACGTAGGTTCGGCCAACGCCATCCGGGAGGGCGCCGGTTGGTGGTCCGGGCGGCTCGCCTTGCTGCTCGATGTGGGCAAGGGGTTGCTGGCGGTGTCGATCGTGCGCTGGCTGGATCTCGACCACGGCTGGTGGATGGGCGCGGGTTACCTGGTGATGGCGGGGCATATGTTCCCCATCTGGTTGCGTTTCAAGGGCGGCCGCGCGGCGGCGACGGCGATGGGCGCGGCAGGCGCGTTCTTGCCCTGGCAGTTCGGGATCACGATGGCGGGCGGAACGGCGGCCTATCTCATGTTGCGGATCGCCGAGCTGGGGATTTTGCTGGTGGCGGCGCCCCTGCCCTTCATCGCGCTCGGGTTCGAGAGTTCCACCGAGACGATCGTGTTCTGTTTCACCGCGCCTATCCTGGCGGGTGGCAAGGCGGGCTTCGATCGCTGGTCGCGGGCGCGCGCGGGTGGTGGCGAGGCCGAGCCAGTGGAAGGGACGGCATGAGCGACTTCGATGTCGTGGTGGTGGGCGCGGGACCGGCCGGTTCGACGGCGGCGCGTGAACTCGCCGCACAGTCGGCGCGCGTGCTGCTGATCGATCGGGCTGTGTTTCCCCGCGACAAACCCTGCGGTGGGGGCGTGCTCTTGAGCGCCACGACCGATCTGCCGTTCTCGCTCGCCCCCGTGACGGAGC
>JAPUIR010000250.1 GCA_027296805.1 Chloroflexota bacterium
ACGCCAGGCCCCTCGACCATTGCATGTCGGCGGGCCTGCGAGGCGATCACGCGGGCCGCGCTCCGCTCCAGCACATGCACGATCTCGTCCACGACATCGTCCACGGCCAATTCGTCGGTATGGACGGTCGCGTCCACCAGCGCGTAGAACGGCTGTCGCCGCGCCTTGAGTTGCTCGATGCGGGTGACCGGGTCGGCCCCGGCGAGAAGTGGTCGCGCGTCGGGCCGGCCCATCTCGGCGGCCGCGTGTCGCGCCATGATCGTGTCGATCCGCGCCTCCAACCCCACCACGAAGCCATCCTCCGACAAGGCCGCCCGATTGGCCGCGTCCAGCCAGACGCCGCCCCCCGTCGCTGTGACGACGTTGCTCTCGGCCGCGGCCCGCTGCACCGCCGCCGCCTCCAGCCGCCGAAAGGCGGCCTCGCCGTCCTGCGCGAAGATGTCGGGGATCGCGCGGCCGGTCGCTTCCTCGATCAGGTCGTCGGTGTCGAGTGCGGTCCAGCCCAACCGACCGGCCAGCGCCCGCGCGACCGCGCTTTTGCCCGTTGCACTGAAGCCGATCAGGACGACCCGCCGCAGGCCGGGGATCTCGGGCGCCATGGCTACTCCGGCAGCTCATCGCGCGGCAGCAACGTTGCCAGGAACGATGCCATGTTGCCTCGCGTCTCGCTCAAGCGATCGCCGCCGAACTTCTCCAGGATGGCGTCAGCCAGGACCAGCGCCAGCATCGCCTCGACAATGACCCCAGCCGCGGGCACCACGCAGACGTCGGAACGCTCGTAGTGCGCCTCCACCAGCGCGCCGCTGTCGAGATCCGCGGAGGGCAGTGGATGCGCCAGGGTCGCGATCGGCTTGACCGCCACCCGCACTACGAGATCCTCGCCGTTGCTCGTGCCGCCTTCGATCCCGCCCGCATTATTGCTGCGGTGGCGCCAAGGATGCTCTCCCCATTCGTCGCGCGGCAAAACGACGTCGTGTACCAGCGACCCGCGTCGTTCGGCGGCGCGGAAGCCGGCGCCGATCTCGACGCCCTTGAACGCGTTCATGCTGATCACGGCCTGCGCGATCCGACCGCTGAGCTTGCGATCCCAGTGCACATGCGACCCCAGCCCGTAGGGCATGTTCGACACCCGCGCCTCTACGACACCACCCACGCTGTCGCCGTCCTGCTTGGCGGCGTCGATCGTGGCCACCATTTGCTCGCCCACCTCGGCGTCCGCGCAGCGCACGTTGGACGCCTCGACCGCCTCCCAGTCGACCGTCTCGGGCTCGTGGCTCACCTCGCCGATGCGCACGACGTGGCTATGAAAGGTCAGGCCCACCTCCTCGCAGAGCTTGCGCGCCACCGTGCCCGCCGCCACGCGCGCGGCGCTCTCCCGCGCACTAGCGCGCTCCAGGGAGTCTCGCGCGTCGCGGTAGCCATACTTAAGCGAGGCGGCGAGGTCGGCGTGACCGGGTCGCAGCCGCGTCACCCGCTGCACCTCAACGTCCACGGGCTCCAGCGCCATAGTCTCGGTCCAGGGGCGCTTGTCGGGGCCGGTCCCCGTCGCGTGGTCACGGTTTTCGATCCAGAGCGCGATCGGGCTGCCCAGCGTCTTGCCATGCCGCACGCCCCCGCGGATCTGGGCGTAGTCTGTCTCGATCTTCATGCGTCCGCCGCGGCCGTGGCCCTTCTGCCGCCGGGCCAGCTGTTCGCGGATGTAGGCCTCGCTCAAGGGCACACCCGCCGGCATCCCCTCGACAACGATGGTCAAGCCGGGGCCGTGCGACTCACCAGCCGTGAACCAGCGAAACGTGCCCATCTCCCGACCCTATCCCACCGGCGTCGATCGGTCGCGGGGATCGGACTCAGTTGAATCGTCGTCAGTCTGGGCCGCGGGGGGTGCATATTCGGAGAGCGCACTCGGCTCGGGCGGCAACTCGATGGGCTCCGCCTCACCCGCCGCGTTGAGTGTGAAGCTGGCATCGAATTCGGCGATCACGTCGGAGGCGCTGGCGCCCCAATCGATGTACATCGCCACCTCGCGCTCCGCGGTCACGCTGAGGATCGCGCGCGGTACGGCGCCGCCCTGCGCGTCGCGAAACGCGCTGTAGACATCGACCCGGGTCACATCGGGGCGGTAGTTGGGGACGTCGTAGAAGACCATCTCCAGCAGCTGGGCCGCCGTCGCGCGGGCGGTCTCCAGAGCGGTCGCCGCCAGTTGCTGGCTGCCCTCGACCATGCGGAACTCCGGCTCCGCGCTGGTGCTGAGGCGGACGTACTTGGCGTTCGCCGTCAGCAACTCCATCCCCTGCACGCCGGCCCAGACCGCCGCGTTGACCTCCTTGGGCGGACGCTGCGTCCGCCAGCGTTCGATCTCGCCCTCCATGATCCCCCGGATCGCGTCGATGTCGTTCTCCTCGACGAGCTGACGCCAGAAGCGATGCGTGCGCGCCTCTTTGAACAGGACTAGAGCGATCACGCCGACCAGCACAAAGATCACCGCGAACGTGATCGTCACGCCTTCGTTCATGTCCGGCTCTCTCTCAGGGTGTAGCGTTCTGCGCTATTCGTTCGCCCGCATCGCGGCCTCCGCCGCTGCGAACATGGTATCGACCGGAGCCTCTTGCCGGGTCCACAGCTCGAACGAGGCCGCCCCCTGATAGACCAACATGGGCAGCCCCCCCACGGCCGCTAAGCCGCGTGCCTCGGCGGCCAGCACCAAGGGCGAGCGGACGGGATTCGCGATCAGGTCCACGACCCGCGTGCCCGGCGCGAGCAGATCGGGGTCGAACGGCAACGCGTCCTCGCCCTCGCTGCCCCGCAGCCCCAACGGCGTGCAGTGCACGACCAGATCGCACGTCGCCAACGCGGCGAGCGAGGCGGCGTCCTCAATCGGGTAGGCGCGCAAGCGGGTGTCGCCGGAGGCGGCGGAGAGATCGTGTCGCAGCCGCCCGGCTCGAATCCCGCTGCGGTTGACGATCGTGAGCGCACCGACGTCGCGCCAGATCAGCGCCCAGGCCACCGCCCGCGCCGCACCACCCGCGCCCCAGATCACGACGTCGGCGTCTTGAGCGTCGAAACCCGCCGCTTCCAGGCCGCGCTGGAATCCCGCCACGTCCGTGTTGTAGCCCTCGAGGCCGTCGTCGCCCCGCACGATGGTGTTGATCGCCCCCACGTGGCGAGCGGTTTGGTGCAGCCGATCCATCTCCCGCGCGGCGGCCTCCTTGTACGGGATCGTCACGTTGGCCCCCAGCGCATCGGGGCCACGCAATCCTTCGATCAGCGACGCCAGGCCGTCGGGCAACACATCCCAAGCCTCGTAGCGCGCGTCGAACCCGACCGCATCGAACGCGGCCTGCTGAAACGCTGGCGAGATGCTGTGAGCGACCGGGTGACCGATCAGGCCGACACGTGCGGGCATTACTGCACCCCTCCGTCGCCCTGGAACAGCAGCACGTTCTCCAGGTGCGCCTCGAACGTCTCCGCGAACGCGTGCGAGCCGTCACCGCGCGCCACGAAGTACAGCAGCTCCGTAATTTCGGGGAACGTCGCCGCTTCGATCGACGGCAGCCCCGGCGACGCGATCGGTCCGGGCGGCAGCCCCAGCACGACGTAGGTGTTGAACAGCGACTGGTGGGTCAGATCGTCCGCCGTCAACTCTCCCTTCCAATAGCCGTACGTCTCCACACTGGCCGGATTGTCCGTGAGGGCGTACTGCACGGTGGGATCGGCCTGCAGCGGGATCGCGCGGTCGATCCGGTTCCAGAAGACCGACGCGATCGTCGGCCGCTCCGCGGAGACGACCGCCTCGCGCTCCACGATCGACGCCATGGTGATTATGTCGTGCAGGCTACGGCCAGTCGCGCGGGCCGCGCTGGCCAAGCGCCCCCCAACCTCGCTGTCGAAGCGCTCCAGCATCGCCCGCACGATCTGGTCCGCGGTCGTCCGGGCCGAGAGCCGATAG
>JAPUIR010000251.1 GCA_027296805.1 Chloroflexota bacterium
TCGCTGGGCCGCTTCATCCTGGACGGCATCCTTCCGGCGCCGCGCGGCATGCCCCAGATCGAGGTCACGTTCGACATCGACGCCAACGGCATCCTCAACGTAAGCGCTGTGGATAAGGGGACCGGCAAGGAGCAGAAGATCACGATCCAGGCCGCGTCCGGTCTGAGCGACGAAGAGGTTGAGCGCATGACTCAGGATGCGGAGGTGCATGCTGAGGAGGACAAGCAACGCCGGGAAACGGTCGAGTTGGTCAACCGCGCGGACAATGCGGCCTACGGCGCGGAGAAGCTTCTGACCGACCAGGAAGACAAAATCGACGACGAGATGAAGGTGGAGCTACAGTCGTTGATTGAGGCACTGCGCGCGGAGCTGGCCAAAGACGACAAGGACGCCACGCTGATCGAAACGAAGATGACCGACCTCAACGCCGCGCTCATGAAGGTGGGCGAGAAGGTCTACGCCCAGGAGACCGCTGCGGGGACCGACGGCAGCTCGCCGAATGGCGCTAGCGAGGCCGAGGCCGAGAGCGAGGGTGATGAGGCGGAGACCGTCGAAGGCGAGTTCCGCGAGGTGTGACGGCGTGAGGTGTGAACGGTCGGAAGCATCGGCTCCAGAGCCGGTGCGCTAAAATCAAACATTGAGCTGAGGAGTCCGCGCCCAGCGGGCCCCTCCGGTTCCCCCGAGGTTCGCATGCCGGCTGCCAACAAGCGCGACTACTACGAAGTCCTTGGGGTCGCGCGCACCGCGTCGAACGAGGAACTCAAGCAGGCTTTCCGCAAGCTGGCGATGAAGTTCCATCCGGACCGCAACAAGGAGGCCGATGCTGCCGAGCGCTTCAAGGAGGTCGGGGAGGCGTACGAGATCCTCTCCGACGCGCAGAAGCGCGCGAAATACGATCAGTTCGGCATGGGCGCCGACTTCGGGCCGTCGAAGGGGTTCGACGGCTTCGACTTCGGCGGTTTTGGCGACATCTTCGACGCGTTCTTCGGCGGTCGCCAGCGTCGCCGCGGCCCCACCCGCGGGGGCGATCTGCGCGCTGTGCTGGAGTTGGAGTTCGAGGACGCCATCTTCGGAACGGAGCGCGAGGTGCGTGTCAGCCGCCTGGAGCACTGCTCCGTCTGCGGCGGCAGCGGCGCCGAGCCCGGCACCGATCCCACGCTCTGCCCGCAGTGCGAGGGCAGCGGGGAGGTGCGCCGGGCGCAGCGCAGCGTCTTCGGCCAGTTCGTCAACGTCTCCGTCTGCGACCGCTGCGAGGGTGAGGGCGAGGTCATTACGAACCCCTGTCGCAACTGCGGTGGCGTGGGCCGTGAGCAGCGCAACCGGCGGCTGAAGGTGAAGATTCCGGCCGGGGTGGACAACAGCTCCCACATGCGCCTCTCCGGCGAGGGCGATGCCGGACTGCTTGGCGGCCCGGCTGGCAATCTCTACGTGGAGTTGCGCGTCAAGCCCCATGGGGCCTTCGTCCGCGAGGGAGACGATCTGATCCTGGACCTGCCCGTCAACTTCCCCCAGGCATCCCTGGGGACGGTGTTGGAGGTGCCGACGATCGATGGCGACGTGACGGTGATCGATGTGCCCGCGGGCACGCAGCACGGTGCGGCGTTCCGCGTCCGCAGGGCGGGGGTGCCCCATCTGCGCGGGAAAGGCCGGGGCGACATGGTGGTCAATATCTCGCTGCACGTCCCGCGCAAGTTGACCGACGAGCAACGCGAACTGTTGCTGCAGCTCGCGGATTCGCTGGGCGATCCAACGGACGACCTGGGCGCGGACAGTTTTTTCTCGCGCATCAAGGGCGCCTTCACCGCCTCCTGAGCCCTCTATGTCGAACACAACAGGCACGTCGAACACCACGGGCACGTCGAACGCAGCAGCCAGCGAGGCCCGCTTGATCGAGGTCTCGCTTCGCGTGCCGCTGGCGGAGGCCGGCTACGCGCAGGGGCTGCTGGAACGCTTCATCGCGTCGGGCACCAGTACGGAGCTGCCCTTTCAGCAGGGCGAGGAGTTTGGCGAGGCGATCTTCCCGCCCTGTGCGGACGCCCGCATCAGTGGCTATGTCGCCGCGCGGGATTGGGCGGCGCTGCGCCCGGCGATCGATCGGGCGATCCGGCAGTTCGACTGGCCCCACGCTGCTCCCAGCCTCCAGACGCGCGAGCTGCGGCGCGAAGAGTGGGAGGAGGCCTGGTTGGAGTTCGTCAGCGTGCTCCAGATCGGCCGGCTGGTGGTGCGCCCCACGGCCCTGCCCTATGAACCGCGAGCGGGGGAGATCGTCGTGGATCTGGCGCCGGGACCTGCCTTCGGCACGGGACAACACGAAACGACCCGGCTCGCGCTGGTGCTTCTGGAGCGCTACGTCCGGCCCGGAGACGCCGTGCTCGATTTCGGATCTGGCTCCGGAATCCTGGCCTGCGCGGCGGCGCGCCTGGGAGCGGGCCGGGTCGACGCGATCGACATCGACCCGCTCGCGGTCATGGCCACGGAACGGAACGCCGCGCTGAATGAGGCGACCGACCGGATCCGCGTTCTTGAGGCCGATCAGCCGCCCCTGCGGTCAAACTACGAGATTGTGGTGTCGAACATCACGGCGGGAGTCTTGGCGGATCACGCGCCGCAGCTCCACGCGGCGACGCGACCGGGCGGGCTCTGTCTGCTCAGCGGCGTGATCGAGACACGGGTGGGGCCTCTTGAGGCGGCGTTGACCGCCGCAGGCCTGGAAACGCTGGAGATCGAAGCCGATGGTGAGTGGCGAGCAATTGCGACCACGCGTCCCGCGCCTGTTTCTTGACGCGCCCGATCTGGGAGATCCGGCGGTGTTGCAGGAAGCGTCGGTCGACGAGACCGTGACGATCCGGGGCGCCAGCGTGCACCGTCTCGGGCGCGTGCTGCGACTCCGCCGGGGGGACGTGATCGAGGTGATCCACGAGCCCAGCGGGTTGCTCCACCGTCTGGAGCTGCTGCGCCTCACCCCCGATCTTGTGGAGGCGCGGATCACGGAAGCGCGCACCATCGTTGAGGACGACACGCCGCCGCTTTCGCTGTGTCCGGCGATCGTGCGTGCGCCCCGGTTCGACACCCTCGTGGAGAAGGCGACGGAGCTCGGCGTGGCCGGCATCCGGCCTGTGCGGGCCACACGCTCATTGGCGCAGTCGCAGGGCCGCGAGCGGAGCGCGCGCTGGAAGCGTCTGGCCACCGAAGCCTCCGAACAGTGCCGGCGCGAACGCCGCCCGGAGATCGCGGATCCGATCGATCTGATCCAACTTGTTGAGGAGACACCCGCAGAGGGTGTGGTGCGCCTGTTCGCCTCGGCCCGCGAGCGCTCGCGGCGTATCGGCCAGGTCTTGCGGGCGGATGCGCCGCCGCGGGGCGTCGAGCTGCTGATCGGACCGGAGGGCGGCTTCACTGAGTCGGAGGCGGAGGCGGCGGTCGCCCACGACTGGCTGCCGGTCTCGCTGGGCCCGCGAGCGTTGCGCGCCGAGACCGCAGCGATCGTCGCGACGGCCCTCGTGCAGGAGTCGCTGCGCCCACTCGGTTAGCTGCGGAGCTGATTCGGCCCTTGAATCGCGTTGGCCGGATCGAACTCGGCCAGAGGATCCGGGAAGTCGAGCAGCCGGATCCATTGCACGGGATCGACGGTGACGCCATGCACCACGACCTCCCAGTGCAGGTGCGGGCCCGTCGCCAGACCGGTCGCGCCCACGCGGCCGATG
The DNA here is from genome assembly GCA_027296805.1 of Chloroflexota bacterium. GTDB lineage: Bacteria > Chloroflexota > Dehalococcoidia > Bin125 > Bin125 > JAPUIR01. The sequence goes on from JAPUIR010000251.1 coordinate 3,705, forward strand.
AACTCTCCGATATTGACCACCTGTCCCTCAGTCGCGAACACCTCCGAGAGGTGGTAGAAGCCGCTGAAGACGCCGCCGCCGTGGTCGATCAGCACCCCATTGCCGCGCCGCCGGGTCTGGCCCACCCAGGCGACTACCCCCGCGTTCGGCGCCAGTACGGGCGATCCGTTCTCCGCCCCGAAATCGAGGCCGCTGTGGTACTCCTGAGGCTCGCGGGAGTTGTAGGAACGCAGGACGCCGTAGCTGGACGTGATCACGCCGGTCGAGGGCGGATCGAAAATGCCGTCCCAATGGCGCTCCGGCGACTCGACCCGAAAGATCGGATCGCGCGCGGCGGCGTCCTCGGCCAGAATCACCGGATCCAGGAGGTCGCTGTTGGACTCGTCCAGCTCCACTACCTCGATCAGCCACTGCGCGTCGGTCACCGTGATCAACGTTTCTCGCTGGACCTGGGGGCGGCCGCTCGCGTCGGCCACCGCGACGGTGAGGGGCATGGGGCCGGGTGGGGTGAGTGCGTCCAGACCGAGAATGGAGAAGAAGCGAGAGCCCTCGCGCAGCAGCGAGATGAACTGCCCGTTGAAGGCCACGGAGGCGAAGCCCGCTCCCGGGCCGTCCACGGCGACGACGAACGACTCCCCCTGTCGCACCGTGCGCGGCACGACGAAAATCAAGGGCTCCTCTTCCAGTGTGGAGCTAGCGTCCTCGGCCGGGCCGATCTGCCCAGCGTCGCTACCGCTGTCGACGCTCTCGACGCTGGACGAGCTCTGGTCGCTCTCGGCCTCGCTGTCGTCGGCGACCAGTGGGGGAGCATCGTCTCCGCATGCCACGAGGAGCAGACCGGCCGCCAGCGCCATCCCCCCGCCCACTACCCGCCGGCGTGAGAATTGGCGTTGCCGCCTTGGAGGGGTGCTGTCTGTTTGTTGCTGGGGCATCGCCGGCCTCATCCAGCCCTTTCCGAAGCTTAGCCCGAATCGGTGGCGGCGCCGGTGGGCGTGTCGTCCACGGCCCCCTCGGTCCGGTAGATGGCCTGGCTGGGGTCGAACTGCGCGCTGGGGTCGGGCACCTCTTGTTCGCGAATCCACTGGATCGGATCGACGGCCACCCCATGCACCACCACCTCCCAGTGCAGGTGTGGTCCCGTGGAGAGCCCCGTGCTGCCGATGCGGCCTAGCACATCCCCCCTGTTGATCGGGTTGCCCTCCTCCGCGCTAATTGACGAGAGATGCCAATAGGTCGTGAACAGACCGCCGCCGTGATCGATGATCACGCCGCGGCCTCGTCGTTCGGTCTCCCCCGTCCAGGCGACGATGCCGTTGTTGGGCGCCACCACCAGCTCTCCGAGTGCCCCCGCGTGGTCCATCCCCGTGTGGTAATCCACGGGCTCGGCGAAGTTGTAGGAGCGCCGCACGCCGAAGGTGGAGGTAATGACACCGGCGGTTGGTGGCCGGAAGAAACCGCTCCAGAGGCGTACGGGGCTCTTGGAGAATTGGACCCCGCTGCGGACGGCCAAGTCCTCCGCGATGACCTCGGGATCGAGCAGCCGCGAATTCTCGTCGTCGATCTCCACCACCTCCACGGGCCAGTTCGCGGGCAGCACCTCGATCTCCAGCTCGACCGTGAGGGCGGGGCGCCCCTCCCCATCCGCGATCGAGATCAGCAGGCTGAGGGGACCCAGTGGCGCCTCGGCGTCGACGGGCAGAATCGTGAACAGGCGCCCGCCTTCCCGGATGAAGGAAAGGAAGGCGCCCTCAAGCGCGACGGATGCCGCGCCCGCGTTGGGCGAGTCCACCACGACCAGGAACGACATCCCCTGCCGAACCTGCTGGGGTTCCACGAAGACCAGCGCTTCGACCGCTGGGGCCGCCGGCTCAGGGGGATCCTCCTGGTCCGGGTCGGGCTGCGGTGCTGCCTCCACCTCGGGCGCGGGGGTTACTTCCCCCTCCGACTGGGCTTGGTCCAGCGCCAGGATCTCATCGACCGTAGGTTGGCTCGGGGGAGCGGCCGGCGCCGCCGGGGGCGTCGCCGGGTCGCAAGCCGCGAGGATCGCGGCGCTGAGCAGGGTCAAGGCGATGAGGAGGGGGAGCGGGCGCAGCGCGAAAGCCCTCGTGAACAGCACAGCCACGATGTGATCAATTCGAGCCGCCGCCCCGTACCTACAACGAACAAGACTCTATCATCGCTGCGATCGTGGAGCCCGCCGATGGTATGCTCAGCTTCGCTCCGGGAGGGGTGTCGGAGGCGGGTGACGGCAACGCCAGCGGGAATGCGCCGGCTTGTGCGCGCTTTTGTGCGCGTTGGAATGAGGGCCGTGAATTGACAACCCAGGTCGACAACCCTGCCGACAGCCTGCAGGCAATCATCAGCAACGTCGAACAGGTCATCCTCGGCAAGCGGATGGAAGTGCGGCAGGCGGTCATCGCTCTCATCAGCGACGGCCATCTCCTGGTGGAGGACGTGCCCGGGACCGGCAAAACGATGCTGGCTCGTGCCCTGGCGATCACGACGGGTTGTCGCTTCAGCCGCATCCAATTCACCCCCGACCTGCTGCCCTCCGATGTCACCGGCGTCTCCATCTACAACCAGAAAGACGGTGAGTTCGAATTTCGGCCCGGCCCAATCCAGGCCGAGGTTGTGCTGGCCGACGAGATCAATCGCGCGACGCCCAAGACCCAGTCGGCCCTGTTGGAGGCGATGGAGGAGCGCCAGATCACCGTGGATGGTGTGACGCGTCCCCTGCCCAAGCCGTTCATGGTGATGGCCACCCAGAACCCCATTGAGTACGAGGGCACGTTCCCGCTTCCCGAGGCCCAACTCGATCGCTTCTTGATGCGCATTCATCTGGGCTACCCGGACCACAGCGACGAGGTGGCGGTGCTGGAAGGCCAACAGACCCAGCATCCCATTCACGATCTCAAGGCGGCCGCCTCCAACGAGACCGTCCGGCACCTGCAAGCGGCCGTGCGCGACATTTGGGTCGACCCGCTGATCAAGGAGTACATCGTGCAGGTCGTGGCGGCCACCCGTCACCACGATTCGGTCTACCTCGGCGCCTCGCCGCGCGGTTCGCTGGCGCTGTTCCGTGCCTCGCAAGCTCAATCGTTGCTGGACGGGCGCGACTACGTGGTGCCCGACGATATCAAGTCGCTCGCGTACCCGACCCTCGGGCACCGCATCATCATCAGCCCGTCCGCGCAGGTGCGCAGCATCGACGCCCGGCAAGTGATCGAGGATGTCTTGGACCAGGCTCCGGTCCCCGGTTCACGCGTGGGCGTGAGCTGAGTTCGCCGTGGGGATTCGCTCACTCTATGGGGCGACATTCGGGGAGCGGCGTGCGCTCACGTTCGTCGTGATCCTGCTTTTCGTCGTGTTTGGCATTGGTTTCTCCACCAGCTTCTGGCTCCCGCTGCGTCTCGGCTACCTGCTGCTCTTTGGGCTGGTGCTCGCGGCGGGCTGGACCTGGCTCAGTGGCCGCGGCCTGCGGGTGCGGATGGCGCGGGACAGCGAGCGGGTCCAGGCCGGCCAAACGATCATCGAGCGGATCGAGATCAACAACGACATCAGCGTGCCCAAGCTCTGGATCGAGATCGAAGAGCTGTCGAACCTGCCGGACCACGAGTCGAAGCACATCGTTTCGCTGGGCGGGAAGCAGCGCCGCAACTGGCGCGTGGAAACCATCTGCCGTCGTCGGGGCTTGTTCACCCTGGGACCGATCGTGGTGCGCAGCGGCGATCCCTTCGACCTCTTCCACGTTGAGCGGGAGTTCGGGCGGCCCCAGCAACTTTTGGTCTACCCGAGGCCTCTCGAACTGCCGCGCTACTCGGTGCCGCCGGCCAATCTGCCGGGCGAGGGGCGCTTTCGTCGGCGCACGCACTACATCACGCCCAACGCCTCTGGCCTGCGCGACTACGAGCCGGGCGACAGCGTCAACCGCATCCACTGGCCCAGCAGCTTGCGCACGGGCAAGCTCCTGGTCAAGACGTTCGAGCTCGACCCTGGCTCCCACATGTGGGTCGTGCTCGATCTCAACCGATCGGACCACGCCGGCGAAGGCGACGAATCCACAATGGAGTACGGGGTCACGGCGGCCGCCTCCGTGTCGCGCCATTTCCTGACCCAGAGCCGCTCCGTGGGCCTGATGATGTTTGGGCGGGGCTTGGAGAGCGTGGAGCCCGACCGCGGCGGCCAGCACCTGAACCGCTTGCTGGAGGCGCTCGCCGTGGCTGAGCCGGTGGGCGACGTCCCGCTCTCGACACTGCTCTTCCAGCAGGCCCGACGCTGGGGACGTCACACCACGCTGGTCGTGATCACCGCGGCCACGGACGAGCGCTGGGTGGCCGCCCTGCGTTCGCTGGTGCACCGGGGAGTGAAGGCCGCCGTCATCCAACTGGATCTTGAGTCCTTCGGCGGGCGGGGCGGCGCCGAATTGATCGAGGCGTCGCTGCGCGCGAGCGGGGTACAGGTCAATCGCGTCTCCCAGGGCGACTCCCTTCCGGCGGTGCTGGTGGGTGCCGCCGGCGGGCGCGGTATTGGTGAAAGTGGTGTCGTGGCACATCTGCCGGGCCCGAGGGCCAGCGCCGTCGACGACGGCACGGAGAGCGGCACTCCCGCCGAAGCAGAGGTGCCGGCATGACCGCGCGCGATGCGATCCGCGGCACACAGCCGATCATCGATCCGGTGGCGTTGATCCGCTCCCGCGACCGGGCGCCGGAACGCACATCGGCGACCCAGGAGAGTCCGTGGTGGCGCTCCATGGAGTGGAGCATCACCGCTGTGATGGTGATCCTCGTCTTCCTCCCGGTGCTGAACAGCATCATGACGGCCGGCTGGCTCGCGGATCTGCCCAATCTGCGGCTGGTGGGCTTCATTGCGCTGGCCGTTGCCGCGATCCTGGCGGCCTCACCCCTGCATTGGTCGCTGGGTGCGCTGATCAGCCTGCCCGTGGGTGCGGTCGTGGTGTTCTGGCAGGTCCTGACGACCGAGACCGTGAGCAACCAAGCTTTCTTCTTCGATCGTTTCGAGGCGCTCTGGTTCCGTCTCGAGGACTGGTTCACGCAGGCGTTCAACTCCGGCATCACGACCGACAACCTGCCCTTCGTGCTGTTCTTGGTCGTCGTTTCCTGGATCTTGGTCTTCTTCGGCGCCTTCGCGGTCTTCCGTGGCCGGCACCCCTGGCTGTTGATCATCTCGATGGGGATCATGCTGTCGATCAATGTGAGCTACCTGGACGGGAAGCAGTGGGACTGGAACTTCGCCTTCTTCGCCGCCGGCGCTGGGCTGCTCGTAATGCGGACCAACCTGCTGCGCCGGATGGTGGATTGGCGTTCGGAGGGGACCCGTTTCCCGGATTTCATCAGCATCTCGTTCGTCGTCGCCACCGTCTTCGCGATCGCCACGCTGATACTCTTCACGCGCGTCTTGCCGCGACCCGACGAATCCGCCGCCCTGAACAACTTCTGGGACGATGTCACCTCGCCCTTCGGCGACCTCAGCGACGACTTTGCGCGCCTGTTTAGCGGCATTGACTCGGCGCGCGGTGCGCCGATCCATAGCTTCGGGGACAACTTCGTGCTGCAGGGCGATATCAACCCGGGCGATCAGATCGTCCTGCGGGTCGATTCGCCGGAACCCGGTCTGCTGCGCGGCGCCACCTACGACCGCTATACCGCGCGCGGCTGGCAGCAGTCGCAGACCGTGACCTCTCCGCTGGCCGAGGATTCTCCCGTCCAGCCCAGCAACAGCAGTGCGGAGCCTTACCGCGATCGCCGCAACGTGACCACGCGTCTGTCGGTGGAAAGTTCACCGCGCGCGCTCTTCTCCTTCGGGGTGCCCACCCAAGTCAACAGGCCAGTGGATCTGCAGCAGACCGCCCCCGCCGTGGCGCGGCTAGAACTCGGCGATCCGACGTCGGTCGCGGCGCAGGATCTCCAGATCGTGATCGCCACCATCGCGGAGCGTTCGGAAGAGCGTCCTCTGACCGAGGCGGAGACACTGGGTCTCATCCCCTCCGAATACGACGTGATTGGCCTCACGAACTCACTCGACGACGGCAGTATCGAAACGATCACGGTGCAGAGCTCCCCCCAGAACGCGGACGTCGTCGCGATCCGTTCGCCGGACAAGGTCCGCGCGGGCTTCACCTATCAGGTGCAGGGCAGCGTCTCCAACGCGGAGGCGGGGGCCTTGCAACTCGCCGGGCAGGACTACCCGCTTTGGGTGCGAGAGGGTTTCCTCTCGCTACCGTCCAGCCTCGACGCGGACGACCGCGCTCGCTTGCAGGGGTTCGCGGTATCGATCTTGCAGGAGTTCGGGGCTGCGACTCCCTATGACGCGGCGGCGGCGATCGAGGCGTTCCTGAGGTCGGCCCCGCTCTTCGATGCGCAGGGCAAT
>JAPUIR010000252.1 GCA_027296805.1 Chloroflexota bacterium
GCGGCCGGTAGATCATTCCGGCCTGGCAGAAACGACAGCCCTGCGTGCAGCCACGCTGGATCTCGATCCCGGCGCGGTCATGGACGGTCTGCAAGAAAGGCACGATGGGGCTGGTCAAGACCGGCGGCAACCCCTGCAGGAGACGCTTGACGACCGGGAGATGCGCCGCCTCATCGGTCACCACGACTTCGGCGATCGTGCCGTCATCGTTGTACTTCCAATCGAAGAAGCGGGGAACGTACACGCCGCTGATCTGGGCCAGACCGCGCAGCATCTCGAGACGGCTGCCTTTGCCCGTCGCCCTCCACTCGCGCACAAACTCGTTCAGCTCGCGCACGATCTCCTCGCCCTCGCCGAGCACGAAGGCGTCGATCACCGTCGCGAGCGGCTCAGGGACGAGCGCGCCGGAGCCGCCGGCGAAGATGATCGGTTCGTCGTCCCCGCGGTCGCGGGCGAAGACGCTGATCCCGCCCAAGTCCAGCATGTTGAGGACGTTGCTGTAGGTCAGCTCGTAGGAGAGCGAGAAGCCGATCGCGTCGAATTCCGAAAGGGGGCGTCGATTCTCCAGGCTGAACAAAGGTACGCCGCGTTGCCGCAGGGACGCTTCCATGTCCGCCCAGGGCGCGTAACAGCGTTCCGCCAGGGTGCCCGGCTCATGGTTGAGGATGTGGTAGAGGATGCCCAGCCCACCGTTGGACATGCCGATGTCGTAGACGTCGGGGTAGATCAGCGCCCAGCGCGCGCCGCAGTCGTCCCAGGGGCGGCGGATACTGTTCCACTCGCCTCCGGTATAGCGGGCGGGCTTCGAAACCCCCCGCAGTACAGGATCGATCGCGATGCTGGGCATGGTGGTCGCTTCCTGCCGGGGAGCCCCGGCGAGCCGGTCGCACCTCGGAGCTTACGGTACCAGTGCCCGGCGCAGTAGACACGCAGGCTGCACGGGCTGCGAGCTCAACCCTGACACCGCCGCGCCCCCCGGAGAACCGGCTAGGCTTAGCGGCCCCCGCAGCGGCTACGTCCATCGAGGGCATCCGCTTGACAGGTCGGGTGGTTCTGCGAATGGAAGGTGGCGGACCTGGTGCCAGACCGCACAGGGTCGCGAGCGGAGTCGCCGGCAGGAGAGACGTCCCTGCCGCGGTCGACGCCGGACCTGCGCGGGGGACCTACGGTCGACAATTTACGGCACGGGCGCCGCTGGCGGCGGGAATACTCCTATCTGGTGGCGGTGTTCGCCATCGTCACCCTGTTCGGCATCTTGTTCTTCTTCTTGAACTGGGATCTCGCCGACCTGCAACGCTTCGAGTATCTGGGCATCTTCCTGATCTCGTTGATTGGATCGGCGTCGGTGATCTTGCCGCTCCCAGGCGCGGCAGTGGTGGTGAGCAGCGGACAGTTCGTGGACGACGTGGGCGGGATCCCGTTCTGGTTGCTGGTTGGGCTGGTGGCGGCGGCGGGAGAGACGATCGGGGAGATGACCGCCTACCTGGCGGGGATGGGCGGAAAGCCCGTGTTCGAGGAGCGGGCATCGTATCGGACCCTCGATCGCTGGATGCAGCGACGCGGCATCCCCACGATGTTCGTGCTCTCGGTGGTACCGAACCCCATCTTCGACATCGCGGGGTTCATGGCGGGCGCGGTGCGGATGCCCATCTGGCAGTTCGCCACCACGGTGTTTATCGGCAAGTCGATCAAGAACTGCGCGCTGGCGGCGGGCGGCGACGCCGGACTCGATGCGATCTTCGGCTAGGACGTGGTAGGGCGGTTGGAAGCGCACTTTACGGGTTACGGCGCTTCCTGGTAGTGTGCGGGCGTGGTGTTTCGGCACCGCCTGGACTTATTTCGACGGGCAACCGTCACGGTCTTATTCGGCGGCCGATAGGCCGCCGACCTGTTTAAGGCGGATTCCGGTCCGCCGTGGGACACGGTCCCATGAGCAGTTCGCGCGACACCGTCGCATCTCTCCTGCGGGCGCTGCGCTGGCCCATCGACCGGGCCCGGCGTGGGACGCTGCGCAGCCTCGACTCGCTGGAGATCCTGCTGGGCGGGTTCGGCTTGGTGGCCGCGCTGGTCGCTGCCGCCCTGCTCTCGCCTGCCCTCGGCGCGCTGCCCGGCGCGGCGGGCGACTTCGCGCCGATCGGCATGGCGGTCCTCCTGGCGCCCGTGGGAATCACCGTCGCGCTTGGCCGCCGCACGGAGATCGAGCGCCTCTTTCGATCGGTCAGCGAGCGCACGGACGCGATCACGACGTCGGCGCCCAGCCGTCCGGAGCGCACTGTCGCGATCGTCGTCGACACCAGCGCGATCATCGATGGCCGTCTGGTGGAGGTGGTGCAATCGGGCTTCCTGCTGGGCGATCTGATCGTGCCGCGCTTCGTGCTGGACGAGCTGCGCCGGGTCGCGGACAGCAGCGACCCTCTGAAGCGGCAGCGTGGCCGCCGGGGCATGGAGCACCTGGCACAGATCCAGGCAGACGACCTCGTGCACACGACGATCGACGAGGAGCGGCTGGCCGACGCGGGCGACGTGGATGCTCGCCTTGTGGCACTGGCGCGCGCGCGCGGCGCGGCCATCCTAACGACGGACTTCAATCTCGCGCGGGTAGCTGAGCTGGAGTCGTTGCGGGTGCTGAATCTGAACGTGCTGGCACAAGCCGTGCGCACCGTCGTGCTGCCCGGCGAGCGTTTGCAGCTGACGATTCATGAGAAGGGGCGCGAGCGGCGGCAGGGCGTGGGCTATCTCGACGACGGGACGATGGTCGTGGTGGAGGACGCCGGCGATCAGGTCGGAACAACGATGGAGGTGGCTGTCAGCAGGGCGATCCAGACGTCGGCGGGCCGGATGGTGTTCGCGGTCCCCACCCGCGAAGAGGGTGCCGTGACCACGTCCGGCGAGGAGCAGACCGCGCCGTGAGCGATCCCTTGGCGGGGGCCATTCTGGTCGGCGCCGGGCGGAGTCAGCGCATGGGCGGAGTCGATAAGACCCTCGCGCCGCTGGCGGGACGACCGGTCGCCGCCTGGGCGCTGTCGGCATTCGTCGGCTGCGACGGCATCTCCGCCATCGTGCTGGTCAGCGGCGAGCGCAACCACGAGCCGCTCGCCGCGCTGGCGGCGGGGGCCGGGGGCAAGGTCGTCGGCGTGGTACCGGGCGGAGTGACCCGATCGGACTCCGTGCGCGCCGGGCTCGACTGTTTGACTCAGCAGGCCGAGGTCGGCTTGGTCTCGGTTCACGACATGGCCAGGCCACTGATCACGGCGGCCGACATCGAGCGTGGGTTGGCGCTGGCGGCCGAGCACGGGGCGGCCATCGCTGGGGCGCCGGTGACCGACACGATCAAGACCGTCGACGATTCGGAAATGATTCAGAGCACGCTCGATCGCACAGCGCTGCGCGCGGCGCAGACGCCGCAAACGTTCCGCCTGGAACTGCTGCAGCGCGCGCATCGGGGAGGCGTCCGTGACGCCAGCGACGATGCGATCCTGGTGGAGGCGCTGGCGGAGCCGGTCGTCGTCTACGCCTGCGTCGGTCTCAACCTCAAGATCACGACCCCGGAGGACCTCCACATCGCCCAGGCGCTCCTCGCCGCGCGCGGCGAAGGGAGTGGACCGTGATGCAAGATCGGGTCGGCTTCGGGTCGGATGCGCACCGCTTCCACGCGGATCCCGCGCGCCCGCTGGTGTTGGGCGGAGTGACCATCCCCCATCACGCGGGGCTGGAGGGACATTCGGACGCGGACGTGCTGGTTCACGCGATCATCGACGCGCTGCTGGGGGCGGCCGGCCTAGGTGATATTGGACAACACTTCCCGGCCGAGGCCCCAGAGTACAAAGACGCCGACAGCCTCGAACTGCTACGTAGCACTATTTCCACGCTGGAAACGCACGGTTATGGTGTTGGCAACGTCGACGTCACCGTGGTGGCGGAGGCGCCGCGGCTCCGTCCGCATATCGCTGCGATGCGCGAACAGCTCGCGCCCGCACTCGGAGTCCCGCTTGGTGCGGTGAACGTGAAGGCGACCACGGCAGAGCAGATGGGCGCGCTGGGACGCGCCGAGGGGATTCTGGCGCAGGCGGTGGTCCGCATCGTCCCGCTGGAGAGTTCGTAAGGACCGCCCGATGATGCGACTCTTTTTCGCACCGAGGTACCCCGACGATCTCGCACACCTGTGTACGAGGCTGCTCTCGTAGCGGCCACCCCAACCGCTCCCCCTCCTCATCTTCGACATCTGGTTTGGTGCTTGTCATGTCCCTGCTCTCCCGTATCCGTGAAGACATCCGTTTCGCACAGGAGCGCGACCCCGCGGCCACGAACACCGCCGAGGTGATCCTGGCTTACCCGGGCGTGCACGCTCTGGTCCTCCATCGCCTGGCGCACCTGCTGCTGCACTGGGGCGTCCCGATCCTGCCGCGGCTCATCTCACACGCCAATCGCGCGCTGACCGGGATCGAGATCCACCCGGGAGCCGAGTTGGGATCGCCGTTTTTTATCGACCACGGCATGGGCGTCGTGATCGGCGAGACGACGGTCGTCGGCGAGCGCTGCCACATCCATCAGGGAGTCACGCTGGGCGGCACCAGCACCCGTCGCGAAAAGCGGCATCCCACCTTGCGGGATGACGTGACCGTGGGCGCCGGGGCGCAGATCATCGGTGCGATCACGCTGGGCAAGGGGGCGAAGATCGGCGCGGGGTCCGTCGTCGTCGCCAACGTGCCGGACTACGCCACGGTGGTCGGCGTGCCGGGGCACGTCGTGGCGTACTACGATCCGGGCAACGACACCGTCCTGCGGCTGCCGGACCCGGAGCACGATCGGATCGAGGAGTTGGAGAAACGGCTGACCGGGCTGGAAGAGGAGCTGAGCGGGTTGGAAGCGAGGGAGGCCGCTTCGGCGCGACGCGACCCCCCCCAGCGCGCGCAGCTGCGGGGCAACGAGTAACGGCGCAATCGGTCAGGAGACGCACGCTCCGTGGAGCTGTACAACACGCTGACGCGGACCCAAGAGGAGTTCGCGCCCCAAGACGATCCGATCACGATGTACGTCTGCGGGATCACCCCGTACGACGACGCGCATCTGGGACACGCCATGAGCATCGTGATCTTCGATGTGCTGCGGCGCTATCTGGAGTGGCGCGGCCGCTCCGTGCGCCTCGTCTACAACTTCACGGACATCGACGACAAGATGATCGCCCGGGCGAACCGCCTGGGGATCACCGTGGCGGACCTGGCGGACGAGCAGATCAACCGCTTCCAGCAGGAGTGGAGCGAGCTTGATATCCGGCCGGCGGATGCGCATCCCCGCGCCACCGAAGAGATCCCGCAGATGCTCGAGATGATCGAGGGGCTAATCCAGAGCGAGATGGCCTACCCCTCGGGCGGCGACGTCTACTACCGCGTGCAGCGCCAGGAGGGCTACGGCAAGCTCTCCAATCGCTCCCTGGACGACATGATCGCGGGGGCCCGCACGGAGATCACGGACCAGAAAGAGCACCCCATGGACTTCGCGCTGTGGAAGGCCGCGAAGCCGGGGGAGCCCTCCTGGGAGAGCCCCTGGGGACCGGGACGGCCGGGCTGGCACATCGAATGCAGCGCCATGTCGTTGCGCTACCTGGGCGAGCAGATCGATCTGCACGGTGGCGGCATGGATCTGATTTTCCCCCACCACGAGAACGAGATCGCACAGTCCGAGGCCTTCACGGGACGGGAGCCGTTCGTCCGCCACTGGGTGCACAACGCCATGATGCAACTCGGGACGGAGAAGATGTCGAAGTCGGTGGGGAACATCATCAGCCTGCGCCACGGCTTAGACACCTACGGCCCAGATGCGCTCCGATTGTTCGTGCTGAACGGGCACTACCGCAGCCCCCTGACCTATTCGCATGAGGCGCTGGAAGCGGCCAAGAACGGCGCGGATCGACTCCTGGGCGCGATGGAGGCGGAGTTGGTCGCGGGCGACGGCGATCACGATGTCGAAACGCCGCGTCAGGCGTTCATCGCTGCGATGGACGACGATCTGGGCGCACCGCAGGCGCTCGCCGTGCTGTACGGACTGGCGCGGGAGATCAACCGTAGCCGGGACGAAGGCAAGCCCGCGGGCGCCGCCCGCGAATTGCTGCGGGAGCTGGGTGGGGTGCTGGGGTTGCAGTTCGTGCCGCTGGAGAGTCAGACGGACGCCGCGCCCTTCATCGAGTTGTTGGTCGGCCTCCGTACGGAGCTGCGGGAGAAGCGGGAGTTCGCCTTGGCGGATGAGGTCCGCGACCGGCTGGCCGAGCTGGGCGTCACGCTAGAGGACAAGCGCGAAGGCACGAGCTGGCGTTCCGCCCCCCCGCCCTCGAAGGATGCCGCGACCCTGGAAGCGGACACGCCGCTCTCCAAAGTCGAAAGCACGCTGCGCTTCTGAGCGGGGCGGAGGGGCGAGGTGTGACCCACCGCGCATTCGGGTGAAACGTCAGTGAATCCAGGGGTTCGAGCGATTGACCCGCTTTTCCCGGCGCTCATATACTGCTTGACAGATGCGCCCCGGAAGCGTGTCTTTTTTATTTGGCATCGGGCCGGGCCCGAGTGGCGCAAATGGAAGCGCAGCCGATTTGTAATCGGCAGGTTGGGGGTTCGAATCCCCCCTTGGGCTCCAAACGCGCACGTACGTGAGATGCTCCGGCTGGGGTGGGTGAGTGGCTAATACCACCGGTCTGTAAAACCGGCGCCGAAAGGCTACGCAGGTTCGAATCCTGCCCCCAGCACCAACGATTGTGGCCGAACCAACGAAGTGGAGATCGCACCCGCCCACATAGCTCAGTTGGTAGAGCGCGTTCTTGGTAAGAACGAGGTCTTCAGTTCAAATCTGAATGTGGGCTCCAGCCAGTTCCGTCCGAAGGAGTCGAGAGCCGATGGCACGAGCAAAGTTTGAACGCACGAAGCCGCACGTGAACGTGGGCACGATCGGACACGTGGATCACGGCAAGACGACCTTGACGGCGGCGATCACGAAAGTGCTGGGGCTGATGGGGGGGGCGGAGGCGCGCAGCTTCGACTCGATCGACAACGCGCCGGAGGAGCGGGCGCGGGGGATCACGATTGCGATCGCGCACGTGGAGTACGAGACGGAGGCGCGCCACTACGCGCACATCGACGCGCCGGGGCACGCGGACTACATCAAGAACATGATCACGGGCGCGGCCCAGATGGACGGCGCGATCGTGGTGGTGGCGGCCCCGGACGGGCCCATGCCCCAGACGCGGGAGCACATCCTGCTGGCGCGCCAGGTGGAAGTGCCGCGCATCGTGATCTTCCTCAACAAAGTGGACCAGATGGACGACCCGGAGCTGCTGGAGCTGGTGGAGCTGGAGCTGCGCGAGCTCTTGGACCGCTACCAGTTCCCCGGCGACGAGATCCCGATCGTGCGCGGCTCCGCCCTGGCGGCCTTGGAGTCGGAGAGCGAGGACCCCGAGGCGCCCGAGTACGCGCCCATCCTGGCCCTGATGCAGGCGGTGGACGAGTACATCCCCACCCCGCTGCGCCTGGTCGACCAGCCCTTCCTCATGCCGATCGAGGACGTCTTCGGGATCAAAGGCCGCGGCACCGTGGTCACCGGCCGCATTGAGCGGGGCGTGGTGCACAGCGGCGAGGACATCGAGATCGTGGGCATCAAGGAGACCACCACCACCGTCGTGACGGGGGTGGAGATGTTCAAGAAGACGCTCGACTCGGGCGAGGCGGGCGACAACGTGGGCTGTCTCTTGCGCGGCGTGGAGCGCGAGCAGATCGAGCGCGGCCAGGTCCTGGCCGCCCCCGGCAGCATCACCCCGCACACCAAGTTCACGGCCGAGGTCTACATCCTCTCCAAGGACGAGGGCGGCCGCCACACCCCCTTCTTCCCCGGCTACCGGCCCCAGTTCTACATCCGCACGACCGACGTGACCGGCTCGATCCAGTTCCCCGGCGGCCAGGAGATGGCCATGCCGGGCGACAACGTCACGATGGAGGTCACCCTGATCAATCCCATCGCCCTCGAACACGGCGTCCGCTTCGCCATCCGCGAGGGCGGCCGCACCGTGGG
>JAPUIR010000253.1 GCA_027296805.1 Chloroflexota bacterium
CGGCCATCCAGACGGCCAGCTCGGCTTGCGCGGAGGTGATGACCGGCTCGTCCTCGATGAAGGCGTGGATCGGGCGCGGGTCCGCGATGTCGGAGCTGTCAGTGAGGCGCAGGACGACGCCCTGCAGCACCCGTCGTCCGAAGGGCACGAACAACGCGTGACCGCGAAGAACCGCCAGCCCGTCCGGAATTCGATAGGTGAACGTTTCGCGGTGGGGCCGGCCCGAGTAGACGGCGATCTCGGCGAACTGGGTCATTTGGATCGATGGTATCGAGACGGCTAGGCGGGCGCACTGTGGTTACAGGCGCGTGGGCGGTTACGTTCGTGCGGGGAAACGGCAGTGCTGGATTGGCGTGGTTAGTAGGAGTGGATCTTGCGCTGGGCGTAGCGGGTGCGCTCCGGCACACGCGCCGCTCGCCCCGTCCGGTCCCGGAGGTAGTAGAGCTTGGCCCGTCGGACTCGGCCGTGACGGGTCACTTCCACCTTCTCGACCCGGGGCGAGTGGTAGAGGAACGTGCGCTCGACGCCGATGCCCTGCGTCACCCGACGCACCGTGAAGTTGGAGGACGAGCCTTTGCGCTGGATGCGGAGGCAGACACCTTCGAAGACCTGGGTGCGCTCGCGCTCCCCCTCGACCACTTTGACGTGGACGCGGAGGGTGTTGCCGGGCTGAAACTCGGCGATCTCGGAGTTGCGCTCAAGTTCCAGGAGGTCGCTGCGGTCCATGATCGTTCCAGGTCGAGCGTGCAGGGCTCAACGGTGGCCCATTGTACGGGGGACGACCGGCAGGGGCGAGCCTCGCCTCGTATCGAGGTCAACGTTCGCGAGAAGCTGCCGACGTTCCAAGGCAGCGCGAGTCGGTAACGGGCCCGACTCAGACTAGCCAGCGGTTGGATCGCCACGCTCTTCGAGTTCGGCGGGTGTGAGGTCGGCGTCGGCGAGCAGGTCGGGACGGCGCTGCGCCGTGCGTCGGATGCGCTGGGCGCGACGCCAGCGGTCGATCTTCGCGTGGTCGCCGCTCAGGAGCACTGGCGGGACCGTCCAGCCGCGAAAGTCGGGGGGGCGGGTGTAGTGGGGATACTCCAAGAGCGAGTCGTTGAAGGACTCCTCCAGGAGCGATTCGGCCGAGCCCAAGGCGCCGGGCAGCAGGCGGACGACCGCGTCCACGACGACCATGGCCGGAAGCTCGCCGCCGCTCAGCACGTAGTCGCCGACGGAGATCTCATCGTCGACGAGGTGCTCGCGGACCCGCTCGTCGATGCCTTCGTAGCGGGCGGCGCAGAGGATGAGTCGCTCCTCTTGAGCGAGATCGGCGACGAGCGATTGGGTGAGCGGGCGTCCCTGTGGAGTGAGCAGGATCACGCGGCCCGCGGGCGGGCTCTCTTGCAGCTGCTCCACGGCGCGGAACCAGGGCTCGGGCCGCATGACCATGCCGGCGCCGCCGCCGTAGGGCGCGTCGTCCACGGTGCGATGACGGTCGTCGGTCCAGTCGCGGAGATCGTGGAGGGCGATCTCGACTACGCCCGCGTCGGCGGCGCGCTTGATGATGCTGGCGCCGAAGGGGCTCTCGAACATCTGGGGGAAGACGGAGACGATGTCGATCCGCATGTCTTAGTGCTCGGTGTCGCCGGCGATTAAAGCGATTGCGTGCTCAAGCACAGGCAAGATCGCATCGAGATTCTCTCGCGCCCCCCGCTCGGAGCCGGGCAGATTCACGATCAGGGTGGACCCCACGGCGCCCACCAGGCCACGGCTGAGGGCGGCCATGGGCGTGTGCTGGAGTCCCGCCTGGCGCATCACTTCAGCCATTCCCGGCACCTCCCGCTCGATGACTTGGCGGGTCGCTTCAGGCGTGTTGTCGCGCGGTCCCAGCCCGGTGCCGCCCGTCGTGAGAATGAGATTGACACGTCCAGCGGTGGCCCAGCGACGCAGGGTTTCGGCGATGCCGTCGGGGTCGTCAGGGATGATCGCTTTTTCCACGATCTCAGGACGAAGAGGTGCGAGAACCTCCGCGATCGCGGGTCCGGCGGTGTCTTCCCGATCGCCACGACTCCCCGAATCGCTCACGGTAAGGATGCCGACTCTGAGGCTTGGAGCCATCTGGTACCGCGTCCTACTCGCGCCTGCCGGCGCTGCGTCCGTTGCTGTCCGAACCATCTTCCAATGTTTTTCCAAGAAAGTCTTGACGTCCCTGTTGACAAGAATGGGGAATGGTGCCACGGTATGGGTCGTTGTGGGGAGAAATGGGGAGCTTGGTCGGCCCCCAGTCGAAATCGGACCTCACGACCAGCCGAGGGAAGCGCAGAAGGCGCATCACCTCTGAAAGGCGACCAAGAAACGGATGTTGGGGCAAATTGTCCGCCTTCCGCGGCACCTTCGAACACTCTCTCGATCAGCGGGGGCGCCTCGCGATACCGGCACGGTATCGGCAGGCCTTCGCGGAGGGCGGCGTGTTGACTCCCAGCCCCGACGGCTGCCTGGAACTGTATCCGGCAGCGGCGTTCGACGAGACAGCCAACCAACTGACGGCGGAGGGAGCCAACCTCCAGCGTGGCCGCCGCCTCCGACGAGCCTTGTACGCCCGATCGTGGGATGTGGACTTGGACAAGCAGGGTCGGATCTTGATTCCCCAGAGTATGCGGGATGCAGCGGACGTGCAGGACGCCGTGGTGCTCGCTGGACGAGGCGAATGCCTCGAAGTGTGGGGGCTCGAACGCTGGCACGAGGAATCGTCCGCGGTGGAGCGCGACTACGCCGCGAATCTGGAAGCGCAGGAGCAGTCCACGTCATGACACCGGTCGAGGGGACAGGGCCCGACACCAACTCCGCACCACACACGCCCGTCATGCTCGCTGAGACGTTGCACTTCCTCAACGTGCGGGCCGGCGGGCGCTACATCGATTGCACCGTGGGGGCCGGCGGACACGCCGCCGCCATTCTCGAAGCGTCCGCGCCGGACGGCCGGCTGCTGGGCATCGACGCTGATCCGGACGCGCTGGCCGCGGCGGAGGAGCGCCTGGCGCCTTACGCCGGACGGTTCGTGCTCAAACAAGGCTATTTCGATCGCGCAGCCACGTTCGCCGCTGAAGCGGACATCGTCCCGGCGGACGGGCTGCTGTGCGACCTGGGCATCTCCAGCCTCCAGCTGGACAACCCCGGGCGCGGCTTCTCCTTCCGAGGAGATGGGCCGCTGGACATGCGTTTCGGTCCGCAAGCGGAACTGACCGCGGCGGACATCGTGAACGAATATTCGCAAGAGGAGCTGGCGCGCATCCTCTACGAGTACGGAGATGAGCGGCGTTCTCGCCGCATCGCGCGCGCCATCGTGGAGCGCCGACCGTTGCACTCCACGCTTGATCTCGCCAAAGCCGTCGAGCAGGTCGCGGGGAAGGGCCGCAAGTCCATTCCATTTAGTAGAGTTCACCCCGCCACCAAAACCTTCTTGGCCCTTCGCTTGGCGGTCAATCAGGAGCTTCGGCACCTGAGCGACCTCCTCGCCCTGGCCCGCGGCCTGCTCGGCTTTGGATCCCGTCTGGTGGTCCTGTCCTTTCATTCCCTCGAAGACCGGATTGTGAAGAACTTTCTGCGGGAGCACTCCCACGGCGAGGACGCTTCCTTCCGGCGTCTGACCAAGAAGGTGGTCCGCCCTCAGGCGGACGAGGTCCAGCGCAACCCGCGAAGCCGCAGTGCGCGGCTGCGGGCCGCCGAGACTCTATAACCGTGCGCCGCTCATCTGCCTTGCCGTTGCCGGGCGTTCGGCGCGGCTCGGCGCGCTCGCGATCTCTCGAACGGGTGCGGCCGCTTCAACGCAGCGGTCTGCCGCTGGCGGTCTGGATCGCCGTGCTGGGGATCGCCTTCGCCGCCTTTCTTCCGGTCCTGCAGACGAGCGACGCGACTTCGGCGGCGGCCGAGGTGCGGACGCTGGAGCAAGATCGTGCACGACTCCAAGCCGAGGTGCGGCTGCTCGCTTCCCAGGTGGGGGAGTTGACGGCTCTGGCCCGGGTGGAGCAAGTGGCGGTGGAGCGCCTGGACATGGTGCCGGCGCGCCCCACTGTCGTGCTGAAAGTACCGGAGGTTCCCCCGCCGCGGCTTCTCCCGGCTCGCTTCTTGCCGCAGCGGGATATTGAGGTAGAGACAGCGCTGCCCTGGTGGCAGTCGCTGTTCGGTGTCCTCGTCTTGCGCTGAGGACGGAACTTGGCGACGACGCGCTCCCGGGCGGCGTCGCGAAGCGTGCAGCCAAGCCCTTTGCGGGTGATCCCGCGTCGGTCGTGGGGGCGTGGCTCGATGGAATGAGGAGTCATGGTTCGGGCCCACGTCAGCCCGTGGCGCTTTCGCGTTTTAACGCTGATCTTCGCCGCCGCCGCCCTCCTGCTCGTCCTCCGCCTGGTCCAGGTGCAGATCCTGAGCCACCAGGATTTCGAGGCACAGGCGCGGGACATCCACTTCTGGACACAGACGGTGGAGGGGCCTCGCGGCGCCATCCTGGACCGCAACGGGTTCCCCTTGGTGACCGGGATCGACACGTTCGAGATTCACATCGACCGACAGGCATGGGAACTCGACCAGGGCAACGAGCGTTTTGCGATACAGCAGCTCTCGCGCCTGCTGGGTGTGACTGAAGAACAGGTACGGGCAATCGTGGAGTCCGGCAGCGGCCGAGACGTCCTCCTCGCCCTCAACGTCCCTTACTCCTTGGGGGAACGCGTGATCGCCGACGGACTTCCCGGCGTCCGCGTGACCGCCTCCAATCTGCGGCGCTACGCCGAAGGCGACCTGGCCAGCCAAGTGCTGGGGTTCGTGGGGCGCGACAACAACGGCCTGGCCGGGATCGAGTACGACTTCGACGCGATCCTGAGCGGAGAGCCGGGGCGTTACGTCTACGAACGCGACAGTATCGGCAACCCGATTCCGTTCGGCGCCCAGGCAGTCGATCCGATTCAGCCCGGGGCGGACATCGTGCTCACGATCGACCGCACCCTGCAACGAATCGCGGAGGATCATCTCGCGAGGGCGCTGGCGGACACCGGGGCGTCGGGCGGCACCATTCTGATCATGGATCCGCACACCGGGGACATCTTGGCGATGGCGTCCGAACCGTCGTTCGACGTCACGGACCTCGATTTGACCGACCCGAACCTGGATTTCTCATTGTTCCGCAACCGAGCGGTGACAGATCTGTACGAGCCGGGCTCCGTTTTCAAGGTGATCACCATGTCGGCCGCGCTGGACGCGGGGCTCGTGAACCCCAACACCACGTTCCTGGACACGGGGGCGATCGTGGTCGGCGCACGCACGATCCGGAACTTCGACCTCTCGTTCCACGGCCAGCAGACGATGACCCAGGTGCTCCAGCGCTCACTCAATCCAGGAACGGCCTGGGTCGCCACGACGCTGGGCACGGACCTGTTCTATTGGTACCTGAGCCAATTTGGCTTTGGGGAGGTGACCAACGCCGGGTTCGCGGGTGAGGCGCCGGGCATCGTCAAGGAGCCAGGCAACCTGTTCTGGTCCGAGGTGGACCTGGCCACGAACTCCTTCGGACAGGGGATCTCCGTCACACCGCTGCAGATCGTGCGGGCCTATTCGGTCATCGCCAACGGCGGCGAGCTGGTCCGGCCACGGCTGATCCGGGCGATCATCACGGATGACGGCGTGCGCGTCGTGCCGGTGGTGATCGAACGTCGGGTGCTTCGCGAGGAGACGGCCCGGACGATGTGGCGGATGATGCAGGCCGTCGTCGATGGGGTGGACGGGCATCCCGCGCAGGTCACCGGCTGGCCGATCGCGGGGAAGTCGGGCACCTCCGACGTTGCGGAGGACGGAGCCTACCTCGAAGGCGAGTTCATCGCCTCCTTCGCGGGCTTCGCGCCGGCGGACGACCCGCGCGTCGTGGTGTTGGTCAAGATCGACCGCCCCCAGGGCGAGACCGAGTACGAGCGCTTCGGTGGCGTTGTCGCGGCCCCGATCTACGCCGCCCTGATGGAAGACATCCTGCCCTACCTCGGCTCGCCGCCGACCACCTACGTCGCCACACCAAGCCTGTTTGATGCCGTGCTGGAGGAGACCGGAACCGCTGAGGCGAAAGAGAGTCGCGCTGAAGAAGCGGCGGCTGAGGACGACGACCTGGCCGAGTTCTCGGAGGGCGCTTTCGGCGGCGACTTCGAGGTGGCGAAGCCTGTCGATCCCGACGACGAAGCGCAAGGGGTACGTGGATGATCAGCCCGCGCGCCCTCGCCAGCGTCCTCAAAGATCTGTTGTTGACCGCGCCCAGCGACCTGACTGAGGCGCCGTTCCACGATGTGGTGATCGATTCGCGCAAGGTCGAAGCGGGCGACCTCTTCGTCGCGCTCAAGGGCGAACAGACGGACGGGCATCGCTTCCTGGACGACGCCGTCGCGCGGGGAGCAACGGGGCTGCTGACTCGGGTGACGCCCGATGCCCTGCCGCCCACCGTCACGGCCTTCGTTGTGGAGGATCCGCTCAGCGCCCTGCAGCGCGCCGGTCGTTGCTGGCGAACGCGGCAGCGTGCCCGCATCGTGGGTCTCACGGGCAGCGTGGGAAAGACGACCACACGCGAAGCGGTGGCGCAGTTGCTGGCCCGCAATTTCTCCGTGCTGGAGAGCCCCCGCAATTTCAACAGCGAGATCGGTCTGCCCATCGCGTTGCTGGGTTTGGGCCCTGAGCACGACTGGGGCGTGATGGAGCTGGGCCCCTATGACCGAGCCGAGATGGAACTGCTCACCGCGGTGGCACAGCCTGAGATCGGGATCGTGACCAACGTCGGTCCGACGCACCTGGAACGTTTCGGATCGATCGAGGCCACGGAGGAGATCAAAGGGCTCTTGCCCGGTTGCCTGCCAGCCGACGGCGTAGCGGTGCTCAACGCCGATGATGCCCGGGTCCGTCGCATGGCGGCCCGGACTGAGGCGCGGGTTGTGCTCTACGGGCTGGATGCGGGCGCGGATATTCGCGCGACCGGGATCGAGAGTCATGGGCTCGACGGGATCAGTTTCACCTTGCACGCCGGCGGCGCCGAGGCGGAAGTACGCACTCCGATCGTGGGGGTGCACCAGGTGATGACGGCGCTCGCGGCCGCCGCGGTCGCGCTGGAGGCCGGGCTGTCTCTGTCGGACATCGCGACGGGGATCGGCGAGCTGGCGACGGGGAGTCGCCTGCGGCCGCGACGCTCGTACTCGGGCGCGCTTCTGCTCGACGATGCGTACAACGCGGCCCCGCTCTCCGTGAAGGCCGCGCTCGATGTGCTGGCAGAGCTGCCCGGCAATCGGATCGCCGTGCTGGGGGACATGCTGGAGCTGGGCAGCGAGGAAGAAGCGAGCCATCGCGAGGTGGGGGCCTACAGCGTCGGGCGCTGCGATCGCCTGGTCGCGGTGGGCGAGCGGGCGCGCGGCATCGCCGACGGCGGCTGGGACGCGGGCCACGACCAGATTCAGTGGTTCGAGCGTCCGGACCTCGCCACGCAGATGCTGCACCAAGAGATCGGCGCCGACGATGTGGTGCTGATCAAGGCCTCCTACGCGATGCATCTGGAAGAGATGGTCGAGGCGTTGGTCGCGACGGACGGGAGTGGCGGATGACGACGTTCTCCCTCGCCACGGCCGGCTTCGCCTTCCTCATCGCTCTCGCGATCGGGCGTCCGATCATCCAGTGGCTCACCGCGCGCTCGTTCGGCAAGGCGATCAGCGACGAAGGGCCAGCGACGCACCACGTGAAGGCGGGCACGCCAACGATGGGCGGGCTGATCATCTTCCTCACGGTGGCGGTGATGACACTGGCGACGAACGTCGTCGGTCGCGAATCGATCCTCTTGCCGCTGGTGGCGATTCTGGTCCTGGGTGGGGTGGGCGCGATCGATGACATGGGCAGCCTCGTGGATCGCTCGTACAAGGGGCTCTCGTGGCGGCTCAAGGTCGCGATCCTGGTGACGTTCGCTGTGAGCGCGGCACTGGTGCTGTTCTTCGCGCTCAACATCGAGAGCCTGAACGTGCCCTGGGCGGGCAGCTTCGATCTGGGCGCCGCCTACATCCCGATCGCGGTGATTACGATCATCGCGACCACGAGCTCGGTGGCGATCACGGACGGCCTCGACTCCCTGGCGGGAGGCACGGTGGCGATCGCATTCGCTGCGTTCGGGGTGATTGCGATCGGGCAGGAGCAGGACTTCTTGGTCCGCTTCTCGTTCACCACCGTGGGCGCGGTGCTGGGCTTCCTCTGGTACAACGCCCAT
>JAPUIR010000254.1 GCA_027296805.1 Chloroflexota bacterium
CACGCGCTGGATCAGCGGCAGCAGCCCGGCGGCCGCCTCCGCGTGCGGACTAGAAGCGCTCGACCCGCCGCCGGCCATCGGCTCCAGCACCATGCCAGCGAGGCGGGCGTCGAGGCGATCGCGATCTGAGCCGGGCAATAGCCGCCCCGTCGCGAACAGGAATCGGTCCTGTTCGGAAGTGAGCGAACCCGACCGCGGTAGAAGCACCAGCTGAGCCGAGAGGGGGGCCCAGAGGTCGACACGAAGACCGGGAAGCGTGCCGCGGAAGCCGGGTGGCGCCACGCCCGTGATCGTGAAAGGCTCTCCGTTGAGAGACAGCGCGTCGCCCAGAAGTCCGGGATCGGCGCCGAGCCGAGTCCAAAAGGCGTGTGAGAGCAGAACCTCTCGATCCGCGCCGACGCCGTCGTCTGCCGGGTAACGGCCATGTGCGATACCACCGCCGAAGAGCGCGAAGTAGCGCGGGCCGACCATTTCGAACCAAGCTCTGGCCGGAGGCCCATCGCCGACGTGGTAGACCGCTTCGTTCATCTGATGGCCGACCCACTCCGCGACCCCGGCCGAAGCCGCCTGCAGGCGCTCGAGCTCAGGCCCCGAAAAGATCGCCACGCCGGCCGGGTCGCGAACGGCTCGCACTACCCGTTCGGGGTCGTCGACCGACAGCGCTCGACCGAGCAGCGAATGTCCCACCGAGTACATCGTGGTCGCGACGCCCACACCTAGCCCCAACGAAATACTCGTGACGATGGCGACCGCGGGACGGCGCAGGTGTGTGCGCACAGACCTCCACAGTTCCGATCCCCAGACGCCCAATTTTCACCCCCGGTGCGCTCGGTTCGAGTACCTGGTGCAGGCCATGCACGAGTGCGGTGCCATGGGAGTGACGCGCCCGCGCACGCGCTGGTTTAGTGCACGGCCGCTTTCGTGTATCCTCCCTCATGAACGGCGAAATCCTCCACCGTCTACGACGCGAGCTGCGCCGTTCCACCACCGCCGGACCGCTGGCGCTGGCCACCGCGGTCGGCCTGCTCACGGGGTTGGGCGCCATCGGGCTCCGGTGGCTGATTTCCGCTGCGCAGTGGCTGTTCTTCGATCAGGGTGGCCGCCTTTCCGACGTCTTCGCTCCACTGCCGGCGTGGCTACCTCTCGTGATGGCGCCGGCGATCGGCATGGTCGTGGTGTCCTGGATGGTCCGTAAGTGGGCTCCCGAGGCGCAGGGGCATGGCATCCCTGAAGTCCAGTTCGCCGTGCGACAGCGCGGGGGGCGCATCCGTCCCCGTGTGGCCGTCGTAAAGGCCTTTGCGTCCGCGCTCTCCATCGGTTCGGGCGGATCCGTGGGGCGCGAGGGTCCCATCGTCCAGATCGGGTCCTCCATTGGCAGCACAGTGGGCCAGATCGCAGGAATGGGCGCCAGCGAGATTCGCATTCTCGTCGCGGCAGGCGCGGGCGCGGCCGTTGGCAGCACGTTCAACGCACCCATTGCTGGAGTGCTCTTCGCGATGGAGGTGATCCTGGATGGCTTCGCCTCGCGTTCCTTTGGACTGGTGGTGGTCTCGTCTGTGGCGGCTACCGCTGTGGTACAGTCGGCTCTGGGCACCGAACCGTCGTTCAGCCTGGTCGAGCAATTCACGCTCGTGAGCAACTGGGAGTTCGGGCTCTACCTGGGTCTCGGCGTGTTCACCGGCGTCGTGGCCGTGGTCTATGTCTGGATGGTGTATCAGGCGGAAGAACGCTTCGAGCGGTGGTCGTTCCCTGCCTGGGCCAAGGCGCTGCTGGGCGGGTTGGCCGTGGGCGTGATCGGGGCCTTCGGCAGCCCCCACATCTTCGGCGTCGGACACGAGGGCGTCGAGTTGGCGCTCGCCGGAGCTCTCGGTGTGGGGATGATGGCCGCGCTCATCATCCTGAAGATGCTCGCAACCTCCATCACGCTCGGTGCCGGAGGGTCCGGCGGCGTGTTCGCCCCGGCGCTCTTCATCGGGGCGATGACGGGAGGCGCATTCGGCAGCGTCGCAGGTGGGCTCTTCCCCAACGTGACGGCGTCCCCGGGCGCATACGCGCTGGTGGGCGCGGCCGCTCTGTTCGGCGCGGCCGCCCACGCGCCCATGACGGCGATCGTCATCCTCTTCGAGATGACCGACAACTACCGGATCATCCTCCCGCTCATGTTGGCGGTCGTGCTGGCGCAGCTCATCGCTTCCCGCCTGAATCCGGACTCCATCTATTCCATCAAGTTGCGCAGGCTCGGCGGCTTCCGTCCGTCCGTCGGTGAAATGGGGACGCTCGACATTCTCATCGTGGCGGACGCGATGGCGGAAGAAGTAGAGAGCGTGCCCGAGTCCATGGATCTCGAGCAACTGGCGGATCTGGCACGCGCAGAGGGCGCACGGAGTTGGGTGGTCCTGGACGACGACGAGCGCCTGGTCGGCATGGTGGCGATGGCGGACCTGGAGCGGTCCATCATAGCAGGCGCGCACGAGCGTACCGTCGCCGAGGTCATGACCACGGCGGTGGAAACGACCTTTCCCGCCGAGACGCTGCGCGAGGCATTCGCACGATTCAGTACCCTCGGGGCCTACCAGATGCCCGTCGTGGATCCAGACGACCGGAGCCGCGTGGTCGGCGTTCTGAAGCGGTCGGAGATGATCTGGGCATTCAAGGAACTGGCGGACGAGCACCAGCGACTGCTGAAGCGCACGGACGCCCTACCGCAGGACAGCACTGGCGATTCGGTTCATGTGG
>JAPUIR010000255.1 GCA_027296805.1 Chloroflexota bacterium
TCTCCCGGCCGGCTGTTTCCGCGATGGTGAGGCGCTTCGGCGTGCGTTGGAGGAATCGGCCGTCATCCTCGGTGAGCGAAAACGCCTGGGCTGCGAGGTCCTGCGCGCCGATCTCGATCGCCGATGGCTGGAAGCGGGCGACCACCGCATCGACTTCCGCGCGCTGGTCATCGGGTCGGGGCGCGAATGCCGCCGCCTGTCGCTGGCCGTCGAGGGGGACTTCGGGGGTGACGTCACCTACCAGATCGAGTGGCGGCCGGGGCAGTTCTCGGGTCGACCCGTGGCGGTCGTCGGCGCGGGCGACAGCGCGAGCCTCGACGCTCTAGAGCTCGCCAAGGGCGGCTCTCACGTGTTTCACGTGCATCGCGCCCGCACGCTCTCCGCGCGCGCCGACATCGTCGCCGACATCGATGCCGAACCGGGAATCGAGGAGCTGGCCGGCTGGGAGGTCGAGTCCCTGGCAGGAGCGGAGCGCCTCGAGGGGATCACCGTCGTCAAGCGCGACACCGGAGAGCGGCGTGTGTTGCCCGTGGGCGGCCTCGTCGTCAAGGTGGGGTACGCACCCAATACCAAGCTCTTCGATGGCCAGATCGAGCTGGCCGACGAAGGCGGCATCGTCGTCGGACTGGATCTCGCGACCTCACGAGAGGGTGTCTTTGCCGCCGGTGACGTATTGGCGGGCAGCTACCCGAGAGTCGCGACCGCGATGGGTCAGGGCGTCCTCGCGGCTCGATCGGTGCTGCACTACCTGAGCCAACAGGCCCGATGACGCTGCGACTCACATCCGGCGGGCCCAGCGAATCGCTGGCCCGCTCGGGGATCCCGCCGGATCGCTAGAAGTCGTGAAGCAGCAGCAACTCGCGGTTCGCAGCTCGCGCGGCTGACCTGCCGGGATTGCGCCACCTTCTCGACGCACGGCAGCTGGGTTGCGGACCTGAAGGTCGCACGTTCGAGTCGTGCTGGGCGCGCCAGATACCTCCGGAAGTCCGCGGCGTTGCGCGAGCGGCGCCGCGGACTTCGTTTCGGCAGTTGCTCAACGTGACAGCGCACCCGACAGCCTGCTGGACCGCGCAGCAGATGGTCGAGGCGTTCCCTTGGGAGACGACCGCCCGGTACCTGATCCGACGGGGATTTCTCAGGCTGTGCCCGAGTGCGCGCGGGAAGTCTCTGCAACAGCAGACTACTTGGCGGAGGGGGAGGGATTCGAACCCTCGGTTTTGTGGGCGAACCGCTTGACGTTCGAGGAGTTCCGGCGCCGCGCCCGCGAGTACAACGTGAGTACGGCAACTACGAGGTTCTCCCACCCACCCGATCAGGGGATGGCGCTACCCTGCACCCAGCTTGAGAACCCGACTAGAGGCCCCGGTGGAACGCAGGCTCGCGGCCATCCTGTTCACGGACATCGTCGGCTACACGGCCCTGATGGGCCGCGACGAGGCGGCTGGGCGAAGGGTTCGCGCGCGTCACGAGTCTCTGGTTCGTACCCTGGTGACTCGGTATCACGGGCGCTGGATCGAAGAGAAGGGCGACGAGTCCCTCTCGATCTTCCCCAGCGCACTCGACGCCGCGAACTGCGCCCTGGCTATCCAGACCGCGTTGGGGGACGACGCCGAACTCACGCTTCGCATCGGCATCCACCTCGGGGACGTCACCGTAGAGGACGGTCGGGTCTTCGGCGATGGCGTGAACGTTGCCGCGCGCATCCGCGCTCTGGCCGAGCCCGGTGGGGTCTGTGTCTCTCACCCGGTCCACGACTCCATCAAGAGCCAGCCCAACCTAGAAGACACCGCGCTAGGGGAGCGCGAGCTCAAGGGCGTGGCCGCGCCGGTGACGGTCTACTCGGTGACCGGGACGGCGGCGGAGCCCGCGCCGCAACCTCGGACGGAGCGGGAAACCCCGTCGCGCCAGAGCGCAGCGCTCGCCGTGGCGGCGATCGGGATCCTCGCGCTCCTGGGGACCTTGGCGATCGCCCTCTTCGCGCCCGATCGGTTCGTCTGGACAGGGAGCGACCCGCCGCCGGGTTCGGACATGCGTTCGGTGGCGGCGATCCCGTTCGAGAACCTGAGCGGGGACGAGGCCAACGTTCCGTTCACGCGCGGGGTCCACGACGACCTGATGACACAGCTCTCGAAGATCGCGTCGATCAAGACGATCTCGCGGAGGTCGGTCCTGCAGTACCGGGACACCACGAAGACCATCCCCGAGATCGCCTCCGAGCTGGGGGTGGCCACCATCCTCGCGGGCGGCGTGCAGCGTTCCGGGGATCGGATTCGGATCAACGTCCGGCTGATCGACGCCGCCACGGACCGGCCTCTCTGGGCAGACACCTACGACCGACAGCTGAGCGCCACCAATGTCTTCGCCATCCAGAGCGAGATCGCCACGTCGATCGCCGAGGCGCTGCAGGCGACGCTCACCACCGGCGAGCAGCAGCGCCTGGCCGTCGTGCCCACCCGGAACCTCGAGGCGCTCGATAGCTACTTCCTGGGCAAACAGCTCCTGGAGGATCGAAACGTCCGCTCCCTGCAGGCCGCGGTCGCGTACTTCGAGAAGGTCATCGAACTCGATCCCGACTTCGCGCTCGCCTGGTCCGGTCTCGCGGACGCCTACCTGATCCTCCCGGAGTACTCGACGACGGTCGATCTCGAGCTGGTCCGGGAGAAGTCCGTGGCGGCGGCGACGCGGGCCCTGGAACTCGATCCGGAGATTCCCGAGGTGCTGGCCTCGATGGCCTGGAATCGCCTGATCCACGACTACGACTGGCGGGAGGCCGAGGCGATCCTGCGCCGGGCCCTGGCGATCCACTCCAACAACACCAGCGCCCTGCACTGGCTCTCCCACGTCCTCTCTTGGCAGGGCGAGCACACCGAGGCGATCCGGCGGGCGAAGCGGGCGGTCGAGGTCGACCCGCTGTCCAGGTTGATGCACATGAACCTTAGCTACATCTACATGGACGCCGGGGACTTCGAGAAATCGATCCGCATTGCCGACGAAGTCTGGAAGCGGTATCCGCGCTACTGGGAGCAGATGGGCAATCTGTTCTTGACCCATCTGCGCGCCGGTCGACCCGCGGATGCCGCGACAGCGATGCAGCTCTGGGCGGCTGGCACCGGCCGCGACCTCGAGGCGACGGATCAGCTGGGACGTCTGTTCATCCGACACGACCAGGGAGAGCCCGTCCAGCTGACCCCCGACCTGCTCGAGCGCATGCAGTTCGTGCTG
>JAPUIR010000256.1 GCA_027296805.1 Chloroflexota bacterium
GGGCCTGGTTGGCGCCGGCACTCTCACCGTCGACGCCGCCGTGCCGATGATCATGGGCGCCAACATTGGCACCACCGTCACCAACAGCTTGGTCGCGCTGGGCTCGGCCCGCCGCAGCGAAGATTTTCGCCGCGCCTTCGCTGGCGCCACCATGCACGACTTCTTCAACCTGATCGCTGTGGCGGTCTTCTTGCCGATCCAGATCGCGACCGATTTCCTCTCCCGTGCCGCCGAAGAGGTGGCAGAGCTGCTCGGCGGGAACGTGTGCGGTACCACCTCCAACAGCCCGATCAAGCAGATCGTGAAAGAGCCGGTCAAGCTCATCGGCGATGCGATCGAATCGATCGCGGATTCGGATGAGGTCGTCGGGGGGCTCCTCCTCGGTTTGGGGATCGTCCTGATCTTCCTCGCCCTGACCTTCATTACCGTGCACATGCGCCGGCTGATCGCCAGCCGCATCGAGGCCGCGTTGAACTCCGTGGTGGCGCGCGGGGGCGGGCTCGTGGGCATGTTCTTCGGAGTGGTGATCACCGTGGCGGTGCAGTCGTCCAGCATCACGACGTCGATCCTGGTCCCCCTGGTGGGATCCGGGGTCCTCTCCGTGCGGAACGCCTACCCCATCACCCTGGGCGCGAACTTGGGCACGACGATCACCGCGCTGCTCGCATCCCTGGCGGTCGATCTGCAGGCCGGCTTGGTCGTCGCGCTGACCCACACACTCTTCAATCTCCTTGCTATCGTGGTCATCTATCCGGTGCGGCGCGTCCGTTATGTTCCGGTACAGCTCGCGGAGGGTTTAGCCGGCCTCGCCGTGGAGCACCGCATCATCGTGGCGCTCTACGTCGGGGGAGTGTTCGTCTTGGCGCCGCTGATCGGCGTCGTCGTCTTCGGATAGGAGGCTGAGCGATGGTCCTGAGGTTCTTTCGTGGCCACGGTGGCGACGGCCTCGATCACGTCCAACGCCAACTCTTGGAGATGCTGGCCAACGACCGCGAGGCATTCGACGCCGCTACCTCCACGCTCCTCTCCGGCGGTGATCCCGCAACCGTGGGCCCCGCGCTGCGGGCGACCGACGCGCAAGTCAATGAGCTGGAGCGTGAGATCCGGCGCGAACTGGTGGTGCACGCTAGCGTGCACGGCGCGGGCGACATCGCCGCCGTGCTCGTCTACATGAGCATCGTCAAGGATGTGGAACGGATCGGCGACTACGCCAAGAACATCTTCGACCTGGCCGCCGCCGGCGTGGACTTCCGCGAGGCGCCCGACCGTCCCACGATGCTCCGCTACCGCGACCGCGCCGCCGAGATGATCACGGAATCCGGCGCCGTCTTTGCCGGGGACGACCAAGATCGCGCGCACGCGCTGCTGGCGGAGGCGGACGGCATGTTGGACACCTTCGATGAACTCGTCAATGCACTCGTGCACTCCGACGACGTTGCGCACGACGCGGTGCCGCGGGCCCTCTACTACCGGCATCTGAAGCGGATCGTCGCGCATCTCATGAACCTGCTCACCGCAGTGGTGATGCCAGTCGATCGGCTCGACTACCTGGACGAGTCCGTGGGCGGCGAGGAGTAGATTTCGAGGCTGGGCCTCTTCGGCCCCGAGACGCCGTTGCACGGTGTAGCGTGGTCGCAGGCGGCCTGATCCTGAGGGAGGCGACCATGGCGGAGTCCGAACCAAGCATGGTGCGACGAGTCCACGGCATGACCTGCCCCGGCGCGTTCGCGAACCTCAAGCCGGTGCAAAAGATCTGCCCGGTTTGCAAATCGATCGCGGAAGAGGCGTCGGGCGAGTAGTCGCCCCGCCTCCGCCCGGCGCTGCGGCGCACCAGGCACGACCAGGCCCGGATACCCTCGACGGTGGGCGACCGTGCGCTATCCGCCGGTGCGAGACTGAGCGCGGAGGCAGGGGCATGACCAGCGATTCCAGCACCACCAGCACAGCGACGCGGGCGGCGGGAACGGCGCGCGGCAGATCGGCCATCGCCTCGGGCGCCACGTGGGACGCCGCCGTGGATGAGGCGCTGCAAGACCTCGCGGGGGGCGAGCCCCCTGATCTGGCGATCCTCTTCGTCGACGCCGCCTTCGCGTCCAACTACGCCGATGTCCTCCGCCGCGTCCAGGAGCGGATCGCGCCCGCCCACCTGATCGGCTGCTCCGGCCAAAGCGTGATCGGCACCGCGCTGGAGGCGGAGGGATCGAGCGCGGTGACGCTGATGACGTTCGATCTGCCTAATGCCGCGCTGACGCCGATCCGCATCGACCCCGAGACCGATCTGGGCAGCCTCGACGTACTCGACGGCGCCGCCACCACCTGGCTGCTGTTCGCCGATCCGTTCTCGATCAACACGGAGCATCTGGTCGCCGCCTTGGCGGAGCGACATCCGGACGTGACCCTGCTGGGCGGCATGGCCTCCGCACCCAACAACGCCGAGGGGACCGCCGTCTTCTTGGACAGCGAGGTGTATCCCGCGGGCGCCGTGATGCTGGGTTTGGACGGCGTGGAGGTGCACGCCATCGTGGCGCAAGGCGCTGAGCCGCTGGGTCAGCCCTGGACGATCACCGAGTGCGAGAACAACATCGTGCGCACGATCGGCTCACGCCCGGCCGTCGAGGTGCTGATCGAGACGCTGGGCGCGCTGGACGAGCCGACCCGT
>JAPUIR010000257.1 GCA_027296805.1 Chloroflexota bacterium
AGCGTCGGAGCGACTCTCGTACAGCGCGAGCAGGTGCAACACCAGCACCTGGGTGAGAGGTAACGTTCCCGTCCGAAAGGCCGCGCTCGCGGCCGCCGTAGCCGGCACATGGGCGAACTCGATCAAGCCTCGTTCCACCACCGCTGCGAACGGCCGGCACGCGTCGGCGCGCGCGAACGCCTCCGGGGTCAGACCCAGCAACTCGGCCAGGTCCAGTAAATCC
This sequence comes from Chloroflexota bacterium, assembly GCA_027296805.1. Taxonomy (GTDB): domain Bacteria; phylum Chloroflexota; class Dehalococcoidia; order Bin125; family Bin125; genus JAPUIR01. The sequence continues at coordinate 224 of JAPUIR010000257.1, forward strand.
GACCCCGCCGCGCCCGCGTCCTCCCAGGCGGCAGGGGGAAGGTCCGCCACAGTCAACAACAACGACTCCTGCAGCGCCCGATCGCCGTCTTCGTCGCCGCCACATGCGGCCACCCCCAGCACGAGACCAACCAGCAGCACCCACCCAAGGCCACGCCACATTAGAAACGCCCCTTTCGCCACTGCAGCACCAGTGTGGCGAGGGTGAACGCGAGGAAGAACGCCGCCAACACCAGCCAGCGCCAGACCGTGGCGATGTCGAAGGCCGACTCGAACCCCGTATCGGACGCCGGCCCCCGCACCCCCAGCGCCTGGCCCACCGCCGTACTCGTCTGCGCCATCACTCGCGTCCCGATCTCCGTGGTGTGCCCCATCAGCTCCACCGCCCACTTGCTGACCATGAACTCCGACAATACCGACGCGAGGCCCGGCAAGTGCGCCAGCGGGATCGCCACCCCCGCATAGATGATCTGCGGGATCAGCAGCAGCGGCACCACGGTCATCGCCTGGTCCGCGTTCCGGCTCAGCGCCGACACGAACAGCCCCATTGCCATCCCCGCCATCGAGGTCAGCATCGTCACCCCCATCAGCAACACGATCGTCTCCGCTTGCGGCGCCGGGAACCGTACGGCCAGCGCCAGGACACCCACCAGCGCGACCGCTTGCAGCAGTGCGAACAGCAGCAACACGACGACCTTCGACGCCACGTAGGCCACAGGCGAGAGGTCGACCAGTCGCTCCCGCCGGTAGATCGCCGCCTCCTTCGTGATCTCGCGTGCCGCCATCACCGCGCCCAAGAAGAACGCCGAGAGCACAATCACAAACTGCAGCACCAGCGCGTTCACGAATGAGCCGCCGTTGATGGCGGAGAGCTCGAAGATGTCGCGCCGGAAGACCGGCACCAAGAGCGCCCCGATCACCGGCGCCAGCAACACCAGCAGCGCCAGATTCGTGCGGTCGGCCTTGGTGATCGCCCAGTACCGCGCCGAGAGGAAACGGAACTGATGCAAGGATCGGCGCACCCCCTCCATCCGTGCGCCCCTCGCCCGATCGGTGGCCCCCAGTGTCGGAGCCGCGACCGGTGTCACCAAACGCGCGGCGACCGCGCGCTCATACAGCGCGCTGGCGCGATACGACTCCGACAAGGCCACCGCGTCCTGCTGCGTCAGCGCCGGATACACGTCGATGAAGTCCTCCACCGCGAAAAACGTCAGGGCCTCCTCCGGTGTGCCCATGAACACCTGCCGCCCTCGCGACAGGATCACCACGCGGTCACTCAACCGCAGGTTGCGGGTCGCGTGCGTCGTCAGCACCACTGTGCGCCCTTGGTCGGCCAGACGCCGGAACAGCTCCATCATCTGTTCGTCCAGCCCGGGGTCGAGCCCGGAGGTAGGCTCGTCCAGGAAGATCACGCGTGGCTCGGTCAGCAGCTCCACCGCGATGCTGGCCCGCTTGCGCTGACCGCCACTCAGCCGGCTCACGCGGTTGCTGCGCTCGTCCGTCAGCCCCACCTGCTCCAGCACGCGCTCGATCCGGGTCGCCAACTCTGCGTCGGTCGTATCGGCGGGCAGCCGCAGCCGCCCCGCATAGCGCAGCGTCTGTTCCACACTGAGCTGGGGGTGGATGATGTCGGCCTGGGGCACGTAGCCCAGCACCCGCCGGAACAGATCGAGATCGGTGGCCAGCGGATGCGAGTCGTAAAAGATCACGCCCTCCGTCGGCGGGGTAAAACCCAGCAAGTCGTGGAGTAGGGTCGTCTTGCCCGCTCCCGACGGACCGACGAGCGCCACCAATTCACCGGGGTAGATCGCCAGATCGACGCCCTCCAGAATCCGGCGCCCACCTCCCACCACGTTCCCCACCCCCCGCGCCTCCACCCGAATCCCCCGCGCGGGCTCGTACTGCTTCAGCACGCCATCGGCCACAAAGAGCTTGACTGCCCCCAGCCAGATCTCATCCCCATCCACCACCACCGCATCTTGGACCGGCCGCCGGTTCAGATAGGTCCCGGCCCGCGAGCCCAGGTCTCGCAGCCGCAACTCACCTTGTACGGGCCGCAGCGTCGCGTGCTGCGCGTCAATCGTCGGCTCCGCGATCACGACATCGTTCGACGGATCCCGGCCCAGTCGCACCTCGCCCTCCGACGGCAGCACCAGGAGCGTCTTCGCTTCGTGCGCGAAGGGTCGGCTCGGGTCGCCACGCTGTCGCGCCGCCATCACTGCGTGCACTTGCTTCTGCAGCTCCGGGCGCGTGGCGCAGAAGCGGTCGAAGTCCGTCCGCGACAGCTCCAGCAGTTCGCTGGCCACCTCAGCCAACGCACTCGCCGATCGCGGCTCACCGGTCAACAGTGCCTTCTCCCCCAGCACCTCGCCCGGTCCAAGTCGGGCCAGTGGCACGGCTCCTGGCGAGGAGTCCGACGCGATCCGCAACTGCCCCGACACGATCAGGAGCAGCGAGTCGCCCGGATCGTCCCGCGCGAACAGGACCTCTCCCGCGGCCAGCGATCGCCGTTCCAGCAAGCGCTCCAACTCGCCCAGATCAGCGTCGTCCAGGGCCCGCAGCAGTGGGGTCGCGCGGAAGGCGTCCAGCGCCGACGCCTGGGTCATCGCTCCACCGCCGATCGATGGACCAGCGCACGGCGCTCCAGCGCGGCCGCAGCGAGGGTCGCCGCTAGACTGAGCCCCACCCCCGTGAAGACCAGCACTAGCCCTACGCCCACCGACATGTCGACCAGGCCGAAACCCCAGTCCTCCACCAGCGCCTTGCGCCCCTGTAGCTGCGCCGCGTCGAGCACCGCCACCGCCAACAGAGCCGCTCCCAGCGCGAGCCCTCCGCTCCAGCGCAGCGAAGCCC
>JAPUIR010000258.1 GCA_027296805.1 Chloroflexota bacterium
GGCCAGCCAAGCGTCGGTGGAGCGCGCCACGCAGGACTTGGTGGCCGGGTTGGTGGAGGAGGTCAATACGAAGCTGGGCGAGAGCCAGATCGAGCTGCGCCACACGCCGAACGGACTCGATATCTCGGTGGTGGCGGCACAAACCGGGACGCAGGACGAGGATGCGGACGGGACCTGGCGCTGCGCCGACAGCGAGGTGGAGACGGTGCCGCTGCGCGTCCCGGTGGAGTTGAAGGATCGGGCGAGCAACTCAGCGAAGGAGTCGGGGCTGTCGCTGAACGCGTGGTTCACCCGGCTGCTGGCGCGTGAGTTGCGCGAGCCGGGTCTTGAGCCGGAGCCGGAGCATCGACGCGAGCGCCGACGTGAGCGGGGGCACGAGCGGCGGGCAAAGCGGCACGTGCGACGCGGAGGCCGGGAGGGCGGAAGTCTCAAGGGCTGGATCGGGCAGTAGGCAGCGCAGCGCGAGAACGATCATGGAGTACACGCGAACCCTGGAGCGTAGTTTCAGCATCGAAGATGGGGCGCTGCTGCGTGTCGCCAACCGCCGCGGGGAGTTGGTGGTGCGGGGCGAGGAGCGAGACGACATCGCCGTGACGGCGCAGATTCGGGTCAACGCGATGACACGCGGTGAAGCCGACGATCGCTTTGGGGTGTTTGAGCTGCCCATGTCGCAAAGCGGGCGCACGGTGGAGGTGGGTCCCCCGCGCTACGACGAGCCGCATCCCACGGTGTTGTTCGGCATCTCGCTCTCGCGCTTCATGAAGGGACCGCGCCTCGATCTGGTGATCCGCGTCCCGCGCACAATCGAGGTGGAGGCCGAGGCCAGCAGTGGGCTGATCCGGGTGGAGGGGATCCAGGGTCGCTGCCGGATCGCGGGGAAGCGTACGAAGATCGAGGCGACCGACCTGGAGGGCGAGGTGCGGATCGAGGGACAGACGGGGCGGGTGAAGGTGCGGCGCGTGCGGGGGTCGCTGGAGGTGGAGGTGCGGAGCGGGAAGATATCGGTCAAAGAGATCGTCGGGCCGGTCCGCTTGCACACGAGCACGGGAGAGGTGCGGGTGCGCGATGTGCAGGGCGACTGCACGATCGAGACGCGGGCGGGCAAGCTAAGCGTGGAGGACATCGAGGGCACGATGAAGCTGTCGACGACGATCGGCAGTGTGACCTACCGGGGGCGCATCGCTCATGACGTCGATTTGACGGTGCGGACCGGGTCGGTGCAGTTGGCGGTGACGCAAGACTCCGCCTTCTTCATCGACGCGGAGTCGCGGACGGGGTCGGTGAGCGCGGATCTGCCCGTGAACTTCCTGGAGGAGCCACCGGCCGACGCAGCTACGGTGCGGATACGGGTGGGGACGGGGTCGATCCAGATCGTCCCGGCCTAGCGTCGAATCAGATGGTCGCGAGTTCGCGCTGCATCTGCGCCAGGCCCATGGGTCCGAGGTTGAGGGCCGCGGTGTGCCAGGCCTTGAGGTCGAAGGCGGCGCCGGCGCGCGAGCGGGCCTCTTCCCGGCTCGCGAGCCAGATACGCTCGCCCACTTTGTAGCTGATGGCTTGGCCCGGCATGCCGAGATAGCGGTCGACCTCGCTGGCCAGCATGTCCGCGGGGAAGTACGAGCGCTGCATGAGGAACGGCAAGGCCAGCTCCGGCGTCCAGGTCTCGCCCGGGTGGTAGGCCTCCTGCTGGGGGATCTCGAGCTCCAGGTGCATGCCGATGTCGATCACGACGCGGACGGCGCGCAGGGCCTGACTGCAGAGCAGGCCCATGTAGTGGTCGGGATTGTCGAGGTAGCCCAGCTCCGCCATCAGCCGCTCGGCGTAGAGGGCCCAGCCCTCGGCGTAGCCGGAGGTCCCCGCGAGCAGCCGCTGATAGCGGGAGAGGGTGTCGCCGAGGTAGCGGGTCTGTGCGATTTGGAGGTGATGGCCGGGGACGCCCTCGTGGTAGGCGACGGAGACCTCGCGCCAGAGCGGGAAGCGGGTGTGGCCACCGGTGGGGTACCAGGTGCGGCCGGGGCGGCTGAAGTCTTCAGAGGGGCCGGTGTAGTACATGGCGAGCGCGCCGCCGGGGGGCGCGATCATCGCTTCGATGCGGCGGACCGGCTCAGGGATGTCGAAGTGGACGCCGTCGAACGAGGCGATGGTGTCGTCCTGCAGATCCTGCATCCATTGGCGGAAGGGCTCTTCGCCCTCGATCGCGCGGTCGGGATCGGTGTCGAGCATGTCGATCGCATCCACGGCGTCCGCGCCGCGCTTGATGCGCCCGGCCACCTCACCCATCTCGGCCTGAATGCGCCAGAGCTCCTCCCAACCCCAAGCGTAGGTTTCGTCGAGGTCGAGTTCGATGCCGTTGAAGGCGCGCGAGCGAAGCTGGTAGCTCTCGCGGCCGACAGGATCCTGCGGGGTCGCGCGGGGCAGGTAATCGTCTACGAGGTAGCAGCCGTGCTCCAGGTAGGCGGCCGCCGCGATATCGGCGGCGGCGGCGATCTCGTGGCCAAGGGCGTCGTTGCCCCGCGTCGATGTCTCGTATGCGTCGAGCAGGCCGTGGAAGAAAGAGCGCTGCTCCTCGCGAGCGCCGCCGTATACGTCGCACTGCTGGGCGACGCCGCGACACTGGCGAACGGCAGCCAAAAGGCCCTGAGCGGCTCCGTGCTCGAGAGTGGCCCGGACGCCGGCCAGGGCGTCGGGCACGGCGCGTAGGCGGGCGGCGATGTTGGCCCAATCGTCGCTATTGGCGCGGGGCATGAGATCGAAGCTGCTACGGATGCTCTGAGTGGGAGAATGAAGGATGTTGAGTTCATAGAGGTGCGTGTTGGCGGCATACATCTCGAAGGCAAGGTCGAGACGTTCGACCATGACATCGCGTGCGATGCGGTCGGCTTCGTCTTCGACGGGGGCGACGCGGAGCGCGGCGGCGCTCTCGCGCTGAAGTTCGTGGCGTGCGGCGAGGCCGTCGGGCGAGAAGTCCGTCATCTCCGCGTCGTGGCCAGAGACGCCCATGCTGGTGGCGGCGAGGGGGTCGAGCGCCGCAAAGCGTTCAACGAAGTCGTCAGAGATGCGGTATACCGGCGTTGAGCGCGCGGGTTGCTGGGTCATCGAATCCCCTCTCGATTCGCTGAAGCGGCGTTCCCGTCCGGCTCACGCTACGTGCGCGAATGAGTTGGCGGAAGGATGGCCGGGAACGGTCGACGGGCGCAGCCGGGACGGGAGACAGTTGCGGGCGCGGCCTGGTCCGTGCCAGCCTTGCGGAAGCGGTGGCCCTGCGGTAAGCGGTGGTCAAGCCGCGAAGGGAGAGTGGCATGGTTGACTCACACACGCAGCAGGCGTGGATCGCGCTTCCCAGCGATGAGGAGGCGTACGAGGGCCGAGGCAAGGGCGGCCCGTACGACTTCGGCTTCGCGCTGGGGATGTCGAAGGTGATCATGTCGCATCCGCGAATCGCGCGGGTGTGGGGTCCGCTCTATCAGGAGATCATGTTCGCCCCGGAGGGGGTGCTGACGCGCGAGGAGCGGGAGATGGTGGCGGGGGTCGCCGCCTCCGCGCAGGATTGTTACTACTGAACGACCGCACACGTAGAGTTTCTACGTGTCGAGGGTGGGAACGACGAGCTGATCGCGGCGATCAAGGAGCGTCGCTGGGCAGAGCTGGAGTCGCTGACGGCGCGGCAGCGGGCGCTCTGCGCGGTGGCGGAGAAGATCAGTGGCGAGCCGACGCGGATGACCGCGGACGACTGGCGGCCGTTGCGCGATCTGGGCTTTGACGACACGGGGCTGTTGGAGATCGCGCATATCGTGGGGATTTTCAACTATCTCACGCGCCTGGCCGACGGCTTCGGGCTGGCGATCGATCCGGGCGTGGAAGAGGCGACGCGGACGGGGGTCGCGCTGAAACGGCAGCACCAGGGCTAGCGCAGGGCGTCGTTGGTGCCTGCCGCGCGCGACTGAAAGAGAGGACCGATGACGGCACCGCTGGACGGCGTGCAGGTCCTGGAGGTCGCCAACTGGCTGGCCGCACCAAGCGCGGCGGCCTTGCTGTGCGACCTGGGCGCGGACGTGATCAAGGTGGAGCCGCCGAGCGGCGATGTCTTCCGCCATTTCGACCTGGCGTCGATCAACCCGCATGACTACGACCTGAACTATGCCTTCGAGCTGGACAACCGGGGCAAGCGATCGATCGTGGTGTCGCTGGACCGGCCGGGCGGGCCGGAGTTGGTGCGGCGACTGGCGGCGCAGGCGGATGTCTTTGTGACGAATCTCACCCCACCCCGACGCCAGCGCTACGGCCTAGACGACTCCGCCATCCGAGCGGTCAATCCGCGGACGATCTATGCGTCGCTGACGGGATACGGCACCCGCGGTCCCGACGCCGCGCGGGCGGGGTTCGACTACTCGGCGTTCTGGGCGCGCTCGGGGATCATGGGTGCGCTGGCCCAGCCGTCGTCGCCACCGCCGCTGAATCGAGGCGGGCAAGGGGATCACACGACGGCGCTGAATCTGCTGGCGGCCATCCTCGCGGCGCTACTGCTGCGCGAGCGAACCGGGGAGGGGCAGTACGTGGAGGTGACGCTGCAGGCGAGCGGGATGTGGACGATCGGCGCGGACCTCGTGGCGGCGGCGGTGTCGGGCAAGCAGCCGCCGCGCCACGATCGAACCAATCCGCCGAATCCGATCTGGAACTCCTACCAGACACGCGACGAGCGCTGGCTGCTGCTGGTGATGCCGCAGCCCGAGCCTTACTGGGGCGCGTTTTGCGAGGCGATCAGCGAAACCGACTGGACCCACGACGCGCGCTACGACAGCCTCGCCGTGCGGCGCGAGCACGCGGCCGAGCTGACGAGTTCGATCGAGCGGCGCTTCGCGCAGGAGGACCTGGCGTATTGGTCGAAGCGGCTGGATCAGTTCGGCTTGATCTGGGCTCCGGCGGCGGATCTGCCGGAGGTGCTGGCGGATCCGCAGGTGGAAGCGATGGGGCTGCTGACGACGGTGGAGCATCCCGAGGCGGGGCCGTACCAGACGTTGAATACGCCGTTCGAGGTGCGCGGGGCGTCGATCGGTCCGCGAGGGCCAGCACCAGCGCTTGGTGCCGACACGGAGTCGATCCTGGCGGAGCTGAGGCTGTCCACGGCGGAGGTGGCGGAGTTGGCGGCGAACGGCGTGCTGGGCTAGGCCGTGCTGGGCTAGGCAAGGAGATTCGTGCCCGCGCCCGGTATATTCGGTCCGGGACGGCCGTGTGAGCGCCGGATCGCTAGGGGGCCCGCGGTGGATCTCTCGCTGAGCGAGGAGCAGGCGCTGGTCGTTGCGACGGTGCGCCGCTTCGTGCGCAAAGAGCTCTGGCTGTGGGAGAAGCGGATCGACTCGG
>JAPUIR010000259.1 GCA_027296805.1 Chloroflexota bacterium
CGACTTGGCGACACGGTCCCCGATTTCCAGGCGGAGACCAGCGAAGGAAACATCAGCTTCCACGAATTTCTGGGCGATAGTTGGGGCGTGCTCTTCTCGCACCCGGCCGACTTCACACCTGTTTGCACGACGGAGTTGGGCACGGTGGCGAAGCTGAAGCCCGAGTTCGAGAAGCGCAACGTGAAGGTGGTTGGGTTGAGTGTGGACCCCCTGGAGAGCCACAGGGAGTGGATCAAGGACATCAACGAGACACAGAACACCACGGTCAACTTCCCCATCATCGCGGACGGCGATCGCACGGTGGCCGAGCTGTACGACATGATCCACCCCAACTCGGACGACAAGGCGCCGGTGCGCTCGGTGTTCGTCATCGACCCCAACAAGAAGCTGCGGCTGACGCTCACCTACCCGCCTTCCGCGGGGCGTAACTTCGACGAGATCTTGCGTGTGATCGATTCACTCCAGCTCACCACCTACCAGAAGGTGGCGACGCCGGCGGACTGGAAGCAAGGAGACGACGTCGTCATCCTGCCCACCGTCTCCGACGAGGACGCGAAGGAGCTTTTCCCGGCCGGCTTCACGACGCACCGGCCCTACCTCCGCACCACTCCACAACCGAAGACCGACTGACGGCGCTCCGAACGGGCCCCGCGAAACGACCGGCGGCGCCAAGCCGCCGGTACGTTCTTAACGAGACGCCTCTATACGAATAAAGGACGAGCCGCGCATGGGCGATCCGGTCACGCTGCCGCAAGAGTTCATCGATCAGATGGTGGCGCACGCGCGGGAGGACGAGCCCAACGAGTGCTGTGGCGTCGTGGTTCGCATGTCGAGCGGGGCTTTCAAGCTCTTCCGCGCCACCAACGCGGAGGCCAGTCCCTATCGCTTCTCGATCCCGCCCGGCGAGCTGCATTACCTCTTCCGCCTGATGGAGAACGAGGAGGCCGACCTCTACGTCGTCTACCACTCTCACACCATGAGCGAGGCCCGCCCCTCCGCCACCGACTCGAACTTCTCGCGGCTCTTGGAGGGCCCCGACGACTGGCCCTACTGGCTCCTGGTCTCGCTCGCGGAGGAACCGCCTCCCGTTCGCCTCTGGCGGATGGAGGACGGCGAGGCCAGCGAACTCACCCTCGCCGTGGACGCGCTGACCGCGGGCAGCTCCATGGTCAAACTGGAGACCAGCGGCGAGGAGCGACGCCCCATCGTGAGCGAGACACCGATCGACTAGGGAGCCCGATGTCGTCTTCCCGCCTCCCACCTGTCACCGTCGGCGGCGCCCACTTCCGCTGGGGGGAGCGCACCTACGTGATGGGCGTGATCAACGTGACCAGTGACTCGTTCTCCGGCGACGGCCTGGTCCGTGTGGGGGAGACGCCTGCTCACCAAGGCCCCGCTCATCAGGGACAGGCGGCGCGGCTCGCCGTGCAGATGGTTGAGGATGGCGCCGATCTGTTGGACGTTGGCGGAGAGTCGACCCGCCCCGGTTTTGAAGCGGTCGACCCCGAGGTGGAGTTGGCACGGGTGTTGCCCGTCGTCGAGCGGCTGCGCCGCGAGGTCGACGTCCCGCTCAGCATCGACACCGGCAAGACTGAGGTGGCCCGGGCGGCGCTCGCGGCCGGCGCCACCATCCTCAATGACATCGACGGGCTGCGGAACGATCCCGGCTTGGCCTCGGCGGCGGCCGCATCGGGCGCCATCGTCATCGCGATGCACAATCAGCGCGGCCGTCCCCATGAGGATGTCATCGGCGACATCCGCCACGGCCTCGAAGCCTCGCTGCTCATCGCGGAGGACGCCGGCTTGCCCCGCGATCGCGTCTGGCTCGATCCGGGATTCGGTTTTGGCTGGAGCATGGAGCAGAACCTGGAGCTGCTGCGGCGCCTCGCAGAGCTGCGCGACTTGGGGTGCACGGTCCTGATCGGCACTTCGCGCAAGAGCACGATCGGGCAGGTGCTCGATCTCCCCGTCGATCAGCGACTTGAAGGCACCGCCGCGACGGTCGCGATCGCCATCGCCAACGGCGCGGACATCGTCCGCGTCCACGATGTTCGCGAAATGGCGCGCGTCGCTCGGATGACCGACGCCATCGTGCGCGGCTAGCGGGCGGATCACTGTGGCGCGCGTCTACCTGGGGCTGGGAGCAAACGTCGGCGACCGTCGCGCGAACCTGCGCGACGCTTTATCGCGCCTCGCTCCCGTCGTTCGCACCGAAAAGGTATCGTCGCTCTACGAAACGCCCGCGCTTTCGACCCCGGAGGTGGGCGACCAGCCCGACTTCCTCAACGCGGTGGTCCGCGCGGCCACCTCGCTCCGTCCCGATGCACTCCTGCGCCACGTGAAGACGGTCGAGCGCGATGCCGGCCGCCGTCCCGGTCTGCGCTGGGCCCCCCGCCCCTTGGACATCGACATCCTGCTTTACGACGACCAACAGCTCGAGAGCGACGAGCTCACGATCCCCCACGCGGGCCTGTTGGAGCGCATCTTCGTCCTTGCGCCCCTCTCCGAGCTCGCCCCTGAGCTGTCCCTGCCTGGTGGAACGGTCACCGTCGCCGAGGCGCTGGCGGCCTTGCCGGCCCAAGAGATCGCTCGTTTGGAAGGACCGCAGTGGGCAGCGTTGGAACCCTAGGCCTCGTCGAGCGGCTCGGCCTCGAACTCAAGCCCCGCCAGGTCGTCCTCCATCGATGCCAGCGTCCACCCCACCCAGAAGGCCAAGACCGAGATCACTCCCACCAGCAGCGTCACTGGGATTGCCAGCGCGGCGTAGGAGCGGCGCAGCACTCCTAGCACGAACAGCACGACCTGCAAGGCCGCGAGCGCCATCAAGATCGAGCCGGTCAGCCGCGTTCGGTCCATGGGCCGAGCATATGAGCGGTGTGTTTCGAGCGTCTACCCGACCGCGCGGTAACGTGGTCCACGCCTCCGCCATCGGTATACTCGGCAGCGAGATGAGCACCTCCTCCCACAACGCGGCCACCGATTCGCCAGCCACTCCCACCCAGCCGGCTGCGCCTGACGCTCCCACCTCGCGCAGCGATCCGCTCGAGGCGCGGCAGGTGCTGCTTCACCGAGTCGTGGTCCGTATCGATCCTGGACGCATTGTGATCGGTCCGCCGAAGTCCGCCGTGATCCTGCCCGCGATTGGCTTCGTCGTCACCGGCGCCTTGCTCGCCGCCCTCATCATCTGGATCGACGACCTACCCTTCTTTCTGCTCCCGCTGATGCTGCTGGTCTCCGTCATCCTTCTTCCACTCTCGGGTCTCTCCTTCGTCTACGCGGTGCTCGGCGCCAACGTCGTGATCGACAAGGCTGGCTCCAACGTGTCCTTTAAACAGCGTTTCCTGGGACTGGGCGTGGGCACTAACGATCTCGTCCCGTTCTGGAAGATCCGGGAATTGGTCGTGGAGGATGTCGCCCGGGCCCAGTTCCACGCCGCTGGCGACGAGCCTCCCCTGGAGATCGCGCAGTGGAAGCTGACCCTGGTCAAGAAGAGCGGTACGCGACTGGAGCTGGGCAGCTACAACGTGCCCCGGCATCGCGAGGAAGAGGGTCTGGACCTCGTCATGGACGTCGCCGAGGCTGTCGCGGCCATTAGCGACGCCCCCATTCGCGGGCCGATCTGGTAGCGCATTCCAGCTCGATCACGGGCCCCGCGGTCGCCGGGGCGGTAACGAACCGCCGTGTTACACTCGGATGGATCCAGCAAGTCCGAGTGCCCAGCTCCCTATCCCTGGCGAGCATGAGCACTGGGGACATTCCCTTCGCTGGGGGGATGCGTGGGCGACCAGATCCGCGAAGCCTGCGGAGTTTTTGGCATTTACGCCCCCCGGTTAGACGTTGCCCGTCTGACCTTCTACGGCCTCTATGCGCTGCAGCACCGTGGTCAAGAGAGCGCCGGGATCTGCTCCGCCGACGGCTCGCGCCTCAAGCTGCGTACCGGTATGGGGCTCGTCTCTCAGGTCTTCGACGAAGCCGACCTGGAGCCGCTGCAAGGCATTGCCGCCATCGGTCACACCCGCTACTCAACGATGGGCTCCAGCCGCTTCCGCAACGCCCAGCCCCTTCTCATGCAAGGGCCGGAAGGCAAGCTCGCGCTTGCCCACAATGGCAACATCGTCAACGCCGCGCAGATCCGCGCCAACCTCGAGTCGGAAGGCGACCACTTCGAAACCTCCACCGACTCCGAGATCATCGGCAGGTTCCTCCTTTCCTCCCCCGGGACCTGGGGCGAGCGCATGGCGAAGATGATGCAGACCTTCAGCGGCGCGTTCTCTCTGGTCATGCTGACCGAGTCCGCAGTCATGGCTACGCGCGACCCGCGCGGCGTTCGCCCCCTTTGCATCGGCACGATCGAGGGCGACTACGTTGTCGCGTCCGAGACTTGCGCGCTGGACCACATCGGCGCCGAGTTCCTGCGCTACGTGGAACCGGGCGAACTGATCACGATCGATGAGCACGGCCTCAAGTCAGAGCAGGTCGCGGTCCCCGAGGAGCCCGCCGGCTGCATCTTCGAACAGATTTATATCGCCCGGCCCGACAGCGTGCTGGATGGCCAGCTCGCCTATGAAGCCCGCATGGCGATGGGCGCCGCCCTTGCCTGTGAGGCCCCAGTCGAGGCCGATCTCGTGATCGGAGTGCCGGATTCGGCCACCGCGCACGCCGTGGGCTATGCTCGCGAATCCGGCGTGCCCTACGCGGAAGGCTTGGTGCGCAACCGCTACGTGGGCCGCACCTTCATTCAGCCGGACCAGCGTCTGCGCGACCTGGGAGTGAGCCTGAAATTCAACCCACTCCCCAGCGTGATTGGCGGCAAGCGCCTCATCGTCGTCGACGATTCCATCGTGCGCGGCACGACGACACCGCACATCGTGCAGCTCCTCCGCGCGGCGGGCGCCGCGGAGATCCACGTCCGTATCGCCGCGCCGCCCATCCGCCACGCCTGTTTCTTCGGCGTCGATATGGCGACCCGAGGCGAGCTGATCGCCGCCCGCCACAGCATCGAGGAGATCCGGGAACACATCGGCGCCGACAGCCTCGCCTATCTCAGCATGGAGGCACTCAAGGAAGTTGTTAGCGGCAAAGACACGCACTGCACCGCTTGCTTCACCGGCGACTATCCCGTCCCGGTCCAACTCGATATGGACAAGCTCGCCCTGGAACAGGACGAACTCGCCCTCGACGGCGACTCGCCTCGGGGAGTCGCCAACGTCGCGGTGTTCAGCACGACCCGCCCCGAATCGGTAGAGGAAGAGGCGCGGGGCTAACCCGCGCCGCGAGCGGACACATGGCCCCAGCCGACCCCAAACAGCCCGCCCCGCACTACGCCGAGGCCGGCGTCGATATCGGCGCGAACGACCGCCTGATCCCACGCTTCAAGGAGCTCGCTCGCGAGACCGAGCGCCCGGAGGTGCTCGGCGGCGTGGGACCGTTCAGTGGCCTCTTCGATCTCTCCGGTTATGACAATCCCGTCCTCGTCGCCTCCACCGACGGCGTGGGCACCAAGGTCCTCCTCGCCCGCATGCTCGGCCGCCTCGATACCGTCGGCCAGGACCTCGTCAACCATTGCGTCAACGACATCCTCACCGCCGGCGCCCGCCCCCTTTTCTTCCTTGACTACCTCGCCAACAGCGGCCTCAGCGAAGATGAGAAGGTCGCCATCGTGCGCGGCGTCGCGACCGCCTGTCGTGAGACGGGCACGGCGCTGCTCGGCGGCGAGACCGCCGACATGCCCGACCTCTACCGCCCCGGCGATTTCGATCTCGCGGGCACCATCGTGGGCGTCGTGGACAAGAACGCCCGCGTCGACCTCGACGCGATCAGCCCCGGCGATGTCCTGCTCGGGCTGCCGAGTAGCGGTCTGCACACCAACGGCTACTCCTTGGTCCGTCACGTCTTCGGACTGAGCGGAGAGGACCCCGAGCGGGAGGCGGCCGTTCTGAACGACCCCCGCCCGGAGCTGGGGGAATCGTTGGGCGATGCCTTATTGCAAACACACCGAAGCTACTGGCCGCTCCTGGAGCCGGCGCTCCCGCGGATCAAGGGGATCGCACACATCACCGGAGGCGGCGTCCCGGGCAACCTCGCGCGCATCCTGCCGCCCCACTGCGGCGCCGTCGTGCGGCGCGCGGCCTGGCCCGAGCCGCCCGTTTTCGCGTTGATCCAGCGCGCCGGCGAAATCAGCGACGAGGAGATGGTGCACGTCTTCAATGTCGGCTTGGGCTTGATCATCGCCGTCGATTCCGCGGATGCGGCGCCCCTG
>JAPUIR010000026.1 GCA_027296805.1 Chloroflexota bacterium
GGTCCAACCTGGGACGGCACCAGTATGGCAGCGCCGCACGTGGCCGGCGCGGCGGCTCTGTATCTGGCCAACAATCCCGGCGCCATGCCCCACGAGGTCAAGACCTACCTCGTCCTCACGGGCGAACCGGCGCCCGACGGCGGCTGGCTGGGCGACCCCGACGAGTACGACGAGCGTCTTGTGGACGCCGAATGGACAGACCCGCTGGCCTCGATGCCGAACTTCACCCCCTGGGTGCAAATCGACGACCCCAGCGGCGAAGTCAACGAGTTCAGGGCCACGGCGATGGACTACGAAGAAGGCGCGATGCCCGGCTCCATGATCCATTGGAGCGTGGACGGGTTCTACCAGGACAGTGGCGAGACGTTCGCTCCAAGCCTGACCGATGGCACCCACATAGTCACGGCCGCCGCGACAGACAGCGGCAGCGCCACCGGGAGCGCGTCGCGCACGGTGATCGTCGGCATTCCCACGTTGGACGTCCTCACGGTTGACGTCGTGACCGACCAGACGAGCTACCGCAACCGCGAGAAGGTGATCATCACCGTGCAGGTGTCGCTGGCGGGGTCGCCGGTCGCGGGCGCGGACGCGCACGTCGATGTGATCACGGCGAACGGCACCAGGCTTGTGGGTGACCATCTCACGAACACCCTCGGCAGCGCGGCCTTCAGCTACCGCGTCGACGCTCGGAAACATGGATACGGCACCTACACGGTCGACGCGTCCGCGGCAATGGCGGGGTTCGATCCCGGCAGCAACAGCACGACCTTCGAGGTGCGCTGACCCAAGCCGGCGCGACCCTGGCGGAGCACGAGCTGCGGCCTCTCGGCGAAATCGAAGCCACAAACGCGGTTCTCAACTGACCTTTTGCGCGGCGGCGGATCGCCGGATCGGCGCCCCGGGGGCTCCCAGCGACGGCCTGTGCACGGGCAGACGGCGGTTCCCGCTCCTTTCGAGGCGGAAGGCGGCCTATCTGGTGCGACAGTATCGACGATGGCGGAAGTAGTGTAGCCTGAGCGTCATCCAGACGCTGAGAGCCCCTCTAAAGGGCCGGTTCGGGTGGTTTTGTTGATTCAGGGATGAATCAGAGGGGCAAGGGCTCGCGTGCAGAAATACATCATCCGCCGGCTCTTGCTGGCGATTCCAACGATTTGGATCGTCGTCTCTCTCGTTTTCTTGGCAGTGCGAGCGCTGCCCGGCGACTTTGTGACGACAAAACTCGCCCAGCTGGAGGGCCAAGGCTCCGAGACGCGTCTGCACACGGTCGAGGGAGAGACAGTCGCCGAGGCCACCACCTATCGGGTGGTGGTGGGCGACACGATCGACGAGATCGCGGTCAAGACCGAGCTTCCCGTGGCGGACCTGCTCGCGCTCAACCCAGGGTTGGCCGACGCGCCACCCGACCCGGGAGACCGCTTGGTGGTGATCGACGGGCAACCGCTATCCACGATTATGACTCGGCACAAAGTAACAGCGGAGCAGCTCATTGAGCTCAATCCAGGCAACGGCTGGGTGGATGAGACATCGATCGCGGTGACCGGGGGGACGGTGGTGCTGCGGGAAAGTGTGAGCATTCAGGAGCTGGCGGACACGCGGCGGATCCAGACGAGCGACATCCTCGTGGTCAATCAACTGGGGACCGTCGCCAACGAGGACGGCTTGCTGGCCGCGGATACGCTGTTGCTTCCCGGCGAGACCGTCGTCCTGCCTACGACCAAGATTACGGAGGCCGATATCCGGCATCGGCTGGGCGTTGATCGACCGCTGTGGAAGCAATACTTCACGTACCTCTGGGACACGGTGCGGGGGGACTTCGGGCGATCGTTCCAAACCAACGAGGCGGCGCTGTCGCAGGTGGGACGGGTCTTGCCGCGCACTATTCAGCTTGGAGCGTATTCGTTGGTCGTGGCGCTGGTCGTTGCGATCCCTGTAGGGGTCTTCTCCGCGATCAGGCAGGACTCCGCCTGGGACTACGTGCTACGCGGCTTCTCGATCACGGCCCTGGCGGCGCCGGTGTTCTGGACCGCGACGATGCTGATCTTCGTCGTCACACCAGGCGGGATCTTTGGCGGGGGACTGTTTGCGATCCCCTTTACGGATGTGGACGCACGCAATATTTGGGATTCACCGGGGGGATTCTTCCGTCTCTATAGCATCCCCGCGATCGCGGGGGGCCTCGCCGCCGGAGCCGGGTTGATGCGAATCACCCGCTCGGCGTTGCTGGAGGTACTGCGCCAGGACTATCTGCGAACGGCTTGGGCGAAGGGGCTGCGCGAGCGCACGATCATCGTGCGGCACGCGTTCAAGAACGCTCTCATCCCAGTGCTGAGCGTGTTGGGGCTCCAGCTCGCGGCGCTGCTCGGCGGCACGGTGGTCCTGGAGGTGCTGTTCAACATCCCCGGCATGGGACGCTTCCTACTGGAGCGGATCATCCAGCAAGACATCCCGCCCATCCAAACGATCGTCTTAATCTTCGCGGTCTTCACGATCGCGGTGAATCTGATCATCGATCTGTCGTACGCGCTGGTCGATCCGCGCATCCGCTACTCATAGGGCTGGGAGGAGGCTGAACGATGTCAGAGGTTGATCCGGGTGCTGCGAGCGCCGCGCAGGATTTCGCGGCAGAAGGGCTGTCATTTCGAACTGATCCGCTCTACATGCGGTGGTTTCGGTCCACTGCCCACTTTGTGACGCACAAGCCGCTGGGCACGTTCGGCATCGTGGTAGTCCTGATCTGGACTCTGTTCGCGATTGGCACGGTGGGCAGTGGCGGAGGCTGGTTGGGAATCGGCCGCTACGACAGCCTCCAAGTCTTCCGCATCGCAAGCACGAGCTTCGCCGACAACAAGGCGGCGGACGTGCTCGACGGCCGATCGGCCGACCTCTCGCAGTCTGAGCTCGCCGCGCTGTTCTCGGCGGACACGGAATGGCTGGGGGCGCTGGCGCTGCAACAGGAGGTGAATGTCGAGCTCCAGACGTATATCCTCGGCCTGGCGAACGACGGGGTCCTGGTCGGCCATTTGCAGACGACCAATCCGCCCTTGCTGGAAACTAGTGCTGGATCGTTCGTAAAAATCGACGACATTTTCTCGACCGGGACGGCGAGTCCGGTGACCACGGATGCGCTGGCGGCACCCAGCGGGGAGCATTGGTTCGGCACGGATCGCGCCGGACAGGACCTCTACGCGCGTGTCGCTGAGGGTGCCCGGCTATCGCTGACGATCGGCTTCTTCGCCGCGTTGTTCGCGACTGGCGTAGGCACCGTCGTGGGTCTGGTCAGTGGGTTCCTGGGCGGCCGAACCGATCTCTTCTTCGCCCGGATCATGGACGCGATGCAGGCCTTCCCGCCGATCGTGTTCTTGCTGCTGATGCGCTCCGTGGTGGAAGACAAGGACAATCTCGTTCTGTTGGTGCTGATTCTGGGTGCGCTGGGGATTGCGGGGACTCAACGAATCGCGCGCGGCAGCGTGATCGCCGCGAGCCAGGAGCAGTATGTGGAGGCGGCACGCACGATCGGCGCCGGCGCTCCGCGGATCATGTTCCGACACGTGCTGCCCAACATCTTCGCCCCGATCATCATCGTCTTCACGATTACGATCGGCGCGTACATCATCGCGGAGGCGACGCTCTCCTTCCTGGGGCTGGGGCCAACCAAGGTGTCGTGGGGCAAAATGGTGTCGGATGGCCGGCAGTTCATCATCAGCGGCGGGTCGCCCTGGACCAGTATGTTCGCGGGCCTTGCCATCACGACGCTGGTCTTCGGCTTCAATGTGGCGGGTGACGCCCTGCGGGACGTACTCGATCCCCGCTTACGCGGGACGTAGCGGCTAACATCCTGAGTCTTCAGAACGGGCGGCCTGAGGCCGCCCGTTTCCGCTTGGTCCCGCAGCGTGGCGTGGGTAGCGGAGCCCTGTGCTTGAACTTCAAGAGCGCATACCATCGCTTTTGGACGCTCGTCCAACCAACAGCTTGCATGCCGGGAGGTACTGCCAATGACCAGCGAATCCCCAGTGCGCGAGGCCGAGGCCGAGGGGGCGTGGCCGGTGGACTATCGGACGTTGCTGCGCAAGCCACTCAGTGAGCGCGAGGTGAGGCTGTTGGAGCGGGCGCGAACGCACGCAGCGGACTTCGCGACCCGGGCGGACGAGCACGACCGCGAGGCGACGTTCCCGATCGAAAACTACGATGCGATGAAGGCCAGCGGCTACGCGCACATGACAATGCCTTCGAGTCTGGGAGGCGAGGACGTCACCCTGCTGGAGTTGGCGGCCTGCCAGGAGCAGCTCGCGCAGGGCTGCGCAGGGACGACGATCGGCGTGAATATGCACATCTTCGGCGTGGGGGCGCTGCTGGAGGACGCCAAGAGTCAGTCGGAGGAGCGGCGGGTACAGACCGAGATGATGCTGCAGATGATGGCGGCGAGTAAGTCGATCATGTGTGGCTCGTTCAGCGAAACAGGGCAGGCGGGGGCGTATTTCCTGCCGGCGACCACGGCGACGCCGGTGGATGGCGGCTGGAAGATTAACGGGACGAAGTCGTACAACTCGAATCTCCCGGCAGCGGACTTCGTGGGGGCGTCGGTCCACTTCCTGGACCACCCGGACGGGCCGCAGATGGTGGGCATGGTGATGGTGCCGAAAGACTCGCCGGGGGTCACCGGGTTGGGCGCGGAATCGTGGGACGTAATGGGGGTGCGGGCCAGCGGGTCGTACGACGTGCTGTTCGAAGACGTCTTCGTGCCGGCCGCGATGGTGCCCCCGCCGGTGGCGGCGGAGGAGGCGATCTTCGCCGGGATGGAGGCATTCCTGGCCTGGTTCAACGTCACGGTGGGCGCTGTCTATCTGGGCGTGGCACAGGCCGCCACGGACTGGTCCATCGCCTATCTCAAGGACCGCAAGCCGCCGCTGGAGGAACGCCCCTTGGCACACATGGCCGGGATGCAGTATCAGCTGGCGGAGATGGTGGCGCTGAACGAGGCGTCGCGGGCGCTGGTGCGGTCCTCGGCGGAAGACTGGATGGCGCAGCCCTGGACCAGCGAGGAGACCGCGGAGAAGGGCTCTATTTGCAAGTACATCACGACGAACAACCACGTGCGCGTGGTGGATCTGGCGATGGACATCGCCGGCGGGCCAGGGATCTATCGTCGTTTTGGGCTGGAGCGCCTGTACCGCGACGTACGGGCGGGCAAGGTGCATCCGCCGTCGGACATGATCGCGTTGGAGGGCATCGCAAAGCGGGTGCTGGGGATCCCGCGCGACTTCCAGCCGCGCTGGGGCTAGGGCTCGGCCTTGGCAGCGAGGGCGGCTAGTCCTCGTATTCCTCGCGGCGCTGTGCACTGGCGCTACGGATCTCCGCGTTGGTGACGCCGTAGCGATGCACGACATGATGCGCGACTTCGAGCCCGACCTCGAGCGTCTGCAGGACGACGGCGCTCGCCCCAGCCTCCCGCAGGCGGGCGTTGCTGCCAGGCCCTTCGGCGCGCGCGACGATATGCAAGCGGGGGTACTCGTCGTGGATGCGGCGGATGATGGCCTCGGTCACCAGCATGTCGGGGATCGTGAGGGCGAGCACGCGGGCGTGCTCGAGTACGGAGTGGTCCAAGGTGGCGGGATTGGCCAGATCGCCCCAGATGTAGGGCAGGTCCTGCTCATCGAGTTCCGCGGGGAGGCTTGGGTCGAAGTCGATCACGAGGAAGCGAAATTCGCGGCGACGCAGCATGTGTGCCACTTCGCGGCCGGTCTCGCCGTATCCCGCGATGATCGTGTGCTGCCTCATCTCCTGCATGGAGGGTCCGATCTCAGGCGCGAAGCTCCAGCGTTCCGCCAAGCCGGGAAGCTTGAGGAGACCCCGCTCGATCTGCGGTCCCAGTCGGATCGCCCCAGCGGAGAGCGCCATGCTGGCCGCGCCGACGGCGATGACGACCTCGCCGGCTTGATCGGCGGCAGCCGGTGAGGCGGCCGCAGCGAGCAGGAAAGAAAACTCACCCACCTGGCCGATGAGCAACCCCATCCGTAGCGAGCGGGTGGCATCGAAGCCGGACCAGCGGGCGAGGGCAAAGATGAGGACGATCTTGCCAAGGGCGCCCCAGACGAGGAGCGCGAAGAACAGGTCGATCTCGTCAGCGACGGCGCCGAGGTCGAGCAGAACGCCGATGCTGA
>JAPUIR010000260.1 GCA_027296805.1 Chloroflexota bacterium
TCGACAAGGACCAGATCGACGGACTGCTGATCAACGCCGGCATCACCGGCTACACCGGCACCGGCATTGGCATCCCACTGCAGAACCACCTAGGACTGCGCGACCTGCGCCTGCTCAACCACATGAACTCGTACGGCGCGACGGCGAGCGGCATGATCCAGTACGCCGCGTTCGCGGTGCACCACGGCATGGCCAACTACGTCGCCTGCGTCTTCGCGGACGCCCCCCTGCGGCAAGGCGGCAGCGCGGGAGCGGCCTACGGCGGCGGCGGACGACGCGGCCCCACAGGCATGGCCAGCCTCAACGCCGCCTTCGGCTTTTACGGCGCCAACACCGGCTACGCCCTCGCCGCGCGGCGCTACATGGAGACGTTCGGCGTGGACCAGGACAAGCTCGGCCACGTCGCCGTCGCCCAACGCCAGTGGGCCGCGCTGAACCCCCAAGCCACGATGCGCGACCCGCTCACGCTGGAGGACTATCACAACAGCCGCTGGATCATCGAACCGTTCCACCTGCTCGACTGCTGCCTGGTCTCCAACGGCGCCGTCGCCGTCATCGTCACGACCGCGGAGCGCGCCCAAGCCGCGAAGTCCGACCCCGCTTACGTGCTTGGCATGGGCCAGGGCCACCCCGGCAATCTCCCTCATGCTGAGTTCGAGACGCTCACCACCTCCGGCGCGACGCTGGCCGGAGAGACCGCCTTCAACATGGCCGGCCTCAGCGTCGGCGACGTCGATGTCTGCGAGTTCTACGACTGCTACACGTACACCGTCCTGCGCACGCTGGAGGACTACGGCTTCTGCGGCAAAGGCGAGGCCGGCGACTTCGTCGCGGACGGCCGCACCGCGCCGGGCGGATCGTTCGCCCTCAACACCGGCGGCGGACAGCTCTCCTCGTTCTACATGTGGGGGATGACGCCGGTCGCGGAGGGCGTCGCGCAGGCCCGCGGCTCGGCCGGGGAGCGCCAGGTCGACAAGCACGATGTCGTCCTCATCTCCGGCAACGGCGGCACGCTCGACACCCACGGCACCCTCGTCCTCAGCCCGCGCCAGAACTAGGGGGATCAGCGATGACCGACTACGCCAAACCGCTCCCCGTCCCCGACGAGGAGACCCAGCCCTGGTTCGATGCCCTGCGCGAGCACAAGCTACTGCTGCAGTACTTCCCTTCCGCCGATTGGTATCAGTACCCCTACTCGGAGCGCTGCCAGAAGGACTGGTCCACCGAATGGGAGTGGCGCGAGTCGCAGGGCCAGGGCACCGTCTACACCTGGGGTCAGATGCACCAGGTCTATCACCCCTCCTGGCGCGAGGAGGCTCCCTATATCGTCGCGGTCGTGGAACTGGACGAGGGCCCGCGCATGAACACGACGCTGATCAACGTGGATCACACCGCGATCAGCTGCGGCATGCGCGTCAAGGTCGCCTTCGACGACATCACCCCCGAATTCACCCTGCCCAAGTTCGAGCCCGCCTAGCGCGGCACTGCCGGAGACGACCGTGCCGCAGACGAGCGTGCCGCAGACGAACCTGCCACTGACGAAGGTGGCGAAGCGACCCCTCGAAGGCATCCGTGTCGTCGATCTGACTTGGATCGTCGCCGGCCCGACCTGCACCAAGATCCTGGCCGACTTCGGAGCAGAGGTAATCCGCGTCGAAAACCAGCAAACCCTCGACGCCATCCGCTTCGGCCGCCCCCACCCGCACGGCTTCGACCCGCCCAACTCGTCGGCTTTCTTTAACGTGCTCAATCGCAACAAACGCTCGATCACCCTCAACGCCCGCCACCCCGACGGCTTCGAAGTGCTCAAGAAGCTCATCGCCGTCTCCGACATCGTGATCGAAAACTTCTCCACCTACGTCATGGAGAACTGGGGCCTGGCCTACGACGACCTGCGCCAGATCAAGAGCGACATCATCTACGTCTCGCTCAGCGGCTTCGGGCATTCCGGTCGGGACCGCCATTTCTCCACCTGGGGCCCCACGGCCCAGGCGTTGAGCGGTCTAACCGTTATGTCGGGTATGCCAGGCATGCCGGCGGCGGGCTGGGGCTATTCCTACATGGACCACACGGCGGGCTACTCCGCCACGATCGCCACCCTCGCGGCGCTGCGCCATCGCCAGGCGACCGGGGAAGGCCAATACATCGACCTCTCCCAGGTCGAGGCCGGGGCCGTTCTCTGCGGCCCCGCCATCCTCGACAAGACGGTCAACGGTCGCTCCTATCGTTCACCGTCCAACCCACCCGGCAATCGCGCCGCCTGGCCCAAGGTCGCGCCGCACAATACCTACCTCTGCGACGGCGCCCCCCGAGAAGCCGGTTCGTGGATCATGATCACCTGCGAGACGCACCAGCAGTGGTCTGCGCTGTGCGATGTCGCCGCGCACCCCGAGTGGCCCACGGACGAACGGTTCCTCACCTTGCCCGGCCGCCTCCGCCATCAAGACGAGCTGGATGCACTGATCGGGGCCTGGACCGCGACCCAAGAGCCGCGCGACCTCATGGAGCGCCTGCAGGCAGCCGATGTGCCGGCCGGCGTCGTGCAAGACCTGCCCACCATCGTCGCCGCCGACCCTCAGATGCTGGCCCGCAACTTCACCGGGGCCAACGACCACGCCGAGCTGGGCCCGCACCTGACCGACGGCACCCCAGCCACGCTCTCTCGCACGCCCGCCGAGCGGCGTGCCCCCTCGCCGCTGCTCGGCGAACACAACGACGCGATCTTCGGGGACCTCCTGGGCTACAGCGCCGACGAGCAGCAGGAGCTGCTGGTCAACGGGGCCCTCGGCTGATGGGCCCCCTCGACGGCATACGGGTGCTCGACCTCTGTGACCCCAAGGGCCAGTACATGGGGCGCCTGCTCGCCTCGCACGGCGCCGATGTGGTCAAGATCGAACCGCTCGCGGGCGACCCCGGCCGCCGCATCGGTCCCTTCGCCGACGACGTCCCCAGCGCGAATCGCTCCCTGTTCTGGTGGTACTACAACGCCGACAAGCGATCGGCGACGATCGACCTCTGGCAGCCGGACGGCGCCGAACTCGTGCGCCGCCTTGCCGGTCAGGCCGACGTCCTCCTGGAATCATTCGCTCCGGGTGCGCTGGCCCGCGTGGGGCTCGACTACGCATCGCTCGCGAGCGACGCGCCCGAACTGATCTACACCAGCCTCACTCCCTTCGGGCAGACCGGACCGTGGGCCGGGCGCGCCTGGACGGACGCGGTGGGGCTGGCCCTGGGTGGACCGATGTCGATGTGCGGCTACGACGACGTCCCCGACATGCCGCCCATCCGCCCCACTGAGCACCAGGCGTGCCACATCGGCTCACACTTCGGGGCGATCGGCACGATCGTGGCCCTGATCGAACGCGCCGCTTCAGGCCAAGGCCAGTACGTCGACGCGTCGATCCACGAGGCCTGCGCCGTCACCACCGAGGCGGGTATGCCTTACGCGCTGTTCGAGAAGCAGCCGCTGCTGCGACAGACAGGCCGCCACGCCGCCGCCCAGCCCACCTATCCTTGTAACTACCCCGCCGCCGACGTTCGCGAGATCAACATCTTCGGCATGCCCCGCGGCGATGCCGGCTTCCTCAAACTGGTGGCCTGGGCCGAGGAGAACGACATGGTCGGCAACCTGCGCGATCCGGAACTGCGGGACGCGC